>CALFXV010000001.1 GCA_937957775.1 uncultured Methylotenera sp.
TACTATATTTTCATAAGGAGCTGATTATCAGCTCCTTATTTGTTTAATAATTATTTAAAAAAATTAAACAAAATTGATGTTAGAATCAAACAACTTGTTTAACTTTGTTTTAATAACATTAAACAAATTGTATGTCTACTCCAGAATTCAACGAATTAATCACCAACAACACTAGTTTTTTAAAGCCTTTTGCTTTTACGTTAACGCGTGACAATGAATCGGCTAAAGACCTGGTTCAGGAAACGTTGTTTAGGGCGCTTGCCAATAGAGACAAATACAATGTAGGTACCAATATTAAGGCTTGGTTGTATACCATTATGCGTAACATTTTTATCAATGATTACCGCAAAAAGTCTAAGCAAGCCACTGTTTTTGACAATACGCCCAACGATTTTTTAATTGACCAACACGATGCCACGTTTTTTGTGACCATACAGGGTTACTCAATGATCGATGTGGGCTTGCTGCCTAACGATAAGGCGGTGGTGGATCGCTCTAAGCTGGCCTCGGTGGGTGACATCGTGCTGGCGGTGATTGATGGCGAATTCACCATTAAAACCTTGAGCCGTAAAAAAGACGGCTCGCCTAGGTTGCTGCCGGCCAATAGCACCGGGGCGTATGCGCCTATCGACATCAGCGAAGAAATGAATTTTGAGATATGGGGTGTGGTGACCGGCTCGTTTAGGCGCTTTAAGTAGGCGGTATTAGCGGGCATAAAAAAACCCATACGCAGTGGTATGGGTTTTTCTTATTGCGTGAAGCTGATTACTTGTTCATTACGTACATAGTAACTTCAAAGCCAAAACGCATTTCAGTAGCTGCTGGTGTAGTCCACATAATCATTCTCCAAAATTTTGTATTTGAACCCGACGAGATGCCTTGTTCGTGTGTAGCCATTATGACTAGCTGCCCGACAAACCCCCTGTTGTTGTTCATGAATGCGCCCTAAGTAAAATCATGAAAGAATTGCCCATGCCAGCCTTGCCTCGCCAGATTGCCTTGATAGACGTGAATAACTTTTACGTGTCGTGTGAGCGCGTGTTTAACCCAAAGTTGCAAGGCCGGCCGCTGGTGGTGTTGTCCAATAACGACGGCTGTGCGGTGGCGCGCAGCAACGAGGTGAAAGCCTTGGGCGTGGCCATGGGTGCGCCGTGGTTTAAGTTAAAAGACTTGGCGCGCCAGCACGGCATATTGGCCTTATCGAGCAATTACGCTTTGTACGCCGACATGAGCAATCGGGTGATGGGCATCTTGCGTGACTTTAGCCCGGCGCAAGAGGTGTATTCCATAGACGAATCCTTCTTGGATTTAAGCGGCTTTGCCTCGCGTGATTTGCAAGCGTATGGCCAAGCCATGCGTGGGCGTATCTTGCATTGGACCGGCTTGCCGGTGTGCGTGGGCATAGGCGCCAGCAAAACCTTGGCCAAGCTGGCTAACCATTGCGCTAAAAAACAACCGGCGTTTAACAGCGTGTGCAATTTTAACGGTGATTTTCTCCGTGTTAGATTTTATTTGCAGTCAAGCGGACGG
>CALFXV010000002.1 GCA_937957775.1 uncultured Methylotenera sp.
GGTCGTGCTCTATGGGCAAAAATAAGAAAGACAATTTGAGTCCGTCCGTTAAGGCTGGCAAGGCGTTCATCGCGGCCCGCCAAGCAGCAGTTTGGCCGGCTTTATCGCCATCAAAACAAAAGACAATTTCGTCTGTTTGGCGCATTAGCTTGCTGATATGAAAAGGCGTCGTGGCAGTGCCCAATGCCGCCACGGCATAATCGATGCCAAATTGTGCCAAGGCCACAACATCCATATACCCTTCCACGACCAAGACGCGTCCAACGTCGCGTATGGCGCGCCTTGCTAAAAACAAACCGTATAACTCATGGCCTTTTTGAAAGAGCGGTGTTTCTGGTGAGTTGTAGTATTTAGGGGTGTCTTCTGGGTTGATGATGCGCCCACCAAAACCAATCACTTGGCCTTTTTGATCGTGGATGGGAAACATAATGCGGTCGCGGAAGCGATCGTAGCGTTTGCCTTGCTCGTTCTCGACTACTAAGCCCGCTACTTTAAGTGCTTCGTTGTCGTATTGAGGGAAAACGCTTTGCAGGTTTTGCCAGCCAGCTGGCGCGTAGCCCACCTGAAATTTAGCCGCGATTTGACCACTCAGGCCACGCCCTTTTAAGTAGGCGATGGCCCGATCGGATTGCTTGAGTTGCTCTTTGTAGTATTGCGCCGCTTGTTGTAAGGCATCTTGCAAGCCCACTACCACTTTTGCTGCTGGCTTGTCTGGGTCGCGTGTTTCTTGTGGCACTACCATGCCGACCGATCTGGCTAATTCGTTGATGGCCTCGACAAAGCTTAAGCCTTGGTATTCCATTAAAAAGCCTAGGGCCGTGCCGTGCGCGCCGCAGCCAAAGCAATGGTAAAACTGCTTGCTAGGGCTGACGGTAAAGCTAGGGGATTTTTCATTATGAAACGGGCAGCAGGCGGAGTAGTTGGCCCCGGCTTTTTTTAAAGCCACGTTTTTGTCTATGACATCAACAACATCAACGCGGTTTAGCAGTTCTTGGATAAAACTTTCTGGGATCATAATGGTGAGTATAAATTAAAAAAAGGAGCCTATCGCTCCTTAATTTTAATGACCCGTTTTACCGGTTTAACTTAAACGGGTTTTGATTAATCCGGATAGTTTACCCATGTCGGCCCGACCAACAACCAACGGCTTAATGGCGGCCATGACTTTACTCATGTCTTTTATGCCGTCTGCGCCAGTGTCGGTGATGGCCTGCTCTAGCAAGGCCGCCACTTCAGCGTCAGTCAATTGTTGGGGTAAATAGGCTTGCAGAACCGATACTTCGAATTTTTCCACATCGGCTAAATCGTGGCGATTGGCACCTTCATAGGCGCTAATGGAATCGCGACGCTGCTTGAGCATTTTTTCTATCGCTGCCAAAACGTCCGCGTCGTTTAATTCGATGCGCTCATCCACTTCTCGTTGCTTGATGGCGGCTTGCAGTAAACGTATGGCTCCTAAACGCGCGCTGTCTTTAGCGCGCATTGCGGTTTTCATGTCTTCAGATATTTTTGCTTTTAAGGACAAGGGGCAAAAACGAAATTAGAACAATTTTGCAGGAAGCGTTTGTTTCATTAAACGACGGTATTGACGTTTAACAGCAGCAGCAGCTTTACGTTTACGTTCCCATGTTGGTTTTTCATAAAATTCGCGAGCGCGAAGATCATTTAATAAACCGGTTTTTTCGATTAAGCGTTTAAAACGGCGAAGGGCAACGTCAAACGGCTCATTTTCTTTTACGCGTACACTAGACATTCGATCTCTCTTATAAGCAACAGTATTAATAATTTATTCGCGTTTCTAAAATTCGGCCAGTGCTGAATCGCAAGTGGCTCCCAGAAACCGAGAAAAGTCGGCTATTCTAATCGCATAATCGTTTTTATTCAAATACTTTTACGCATTTGCGCTTGGTTTCGACTATTTATTAGCGAAATACGTAATAATTCCACTTCACTGTCTTTGAAGTCGCTTAAACCATGTTAATTCTAGGTGTTGAATCCTCTTGTGACGAAACGGGGCTTGCCTTATACGATAGCGAGCAAGGTTTGTTGGCGCACGCATTGCATAGCCAAGTGGCCATGCACGCTGAGTACGGTGGCGTGGTGCCTGAGCTGGCCTCGCGCGATCATATACACCGTGTGCTGCCATTGACCGAGCGTGTGTTGTTGGATGCCGGAAAAACCTTGCACGACATTGATGCGATTGCTTACACACAAGGCCCAGGCTTGTCTGGTGCATTGTTAGTGGGTACTAGCTTCGCAGCTTCTTTAGCCTATAGTCTGAGCATCCCGACCATACAAGTACACCATTTAGAAGGCCATTTGTTAGCGCCTTTGCTGGAGGACAATCCGCCGGCTTTTCCGTTTGTGGCATTGTTGGTTTCAGGGGGGCACACGCAATTAATGCGCGTCGATGGTGTTGGGCGTTACCAGCTGTTGGGCGACACCTTGGACGACGCTGCCGGTGAGGCCTTTGATAAAACCGCTAAATTGTTAGGCTTGGGCTACCCAGGTGGACCGGCTTTAGCTGCGCTAGCGGATCAATCGCAGGCCCAAAGTCAAAGCGCAGATCGCTTGTTTAAATTGCCCCGGCCCTTGTTAAATAGCGGCGATTTGAATTTTAGTTTTAGCGGCTTAAAAACTGCCGTTTTAAGTTTAGTCAATAAACATCAGCCCTTAATCACAACCGCAAAAGCCGAGTTGGCTTGGGAGTTTCAAGAGGCCATCACCGACGTGTTGTCAGCAAAATGCATGGCAGCCTTAAGGGAAACCAGCTTGGATAACTTGGTGGTATCGGGTGGCGTCGGCGCCAATTTGCGTTTAAGGCAAAAGTTAAATGCCGCGGTGCGCGCTAAACTTTGCAAAGTCAGTTACCCGCGTTTGGAGTTTTGCACCGATAACGGTGCCATGATTGCGTTTGCCGGAGCGATGCGTTTGCAGGCCGCTAAGGTGGATGGCGGATACGGCTTTAGCGTCAAGCCCAGGTGGGATTTGGCCGAATTGCTTGCGCCTTAATTACTTCTTCCCGAAACCCGATTCGGTGCCTGCCAGCAGTTTTTTGATGTTGCTTCTGTGACGCCACACTAACAACACCGACATAACCAGCACGGTAATCAAATAATCCGTGTAGGCCGATAACAAATACCAGGCATAAACCGGAGCCAAGCTAGCAGCAACAATGGCAGCTAAGGAAGAGTAGCGTGATACGGCAAACACCACTATCCATGTGACCAAGGCCGCTAAAGCCAATAAGGGTGACAAGGCAAACATGACGCCCAAGGCCGTGGCCACGCCTTTGCCGCCTTGGAATTTATAAAAAATCGGGTACAAGTGACCGATAAACACCGCCAAACTCACGTATGCCACTACCCACATCAGCATGTCGGATTGCATGGCCAGCCATACTGGCAGCCAACCTTTGACTAAGTCGCCAAGTAAAGTGAGTGCCGCAGCCAGTTTTTTACCACTGCGCAATACATTGGTCGCGCCAGGGTTGCCTGAGCCTACCGTGCGCGGATCGGGTAAGCCAAATAAGCGGCTGACCACGATGCCAAATGCGATGGAACCCAGCAGGTAGGCGCTAACTATCCAAACTGTGGGGATCAATGTGACGGGAATAAAACCTAATTCATTCATTTTGCTCAACCTTGATGTGATGCACTAAAATAGTATTAATCACATTCTAATACCACGGCAAATCAGTCGGTGTATTTTTTTAGGCAGGCCATCCATGGACAGTATTTTTTTAGAGCAAGTAAAACTGAAGGTCAGGCTAGGCGTCCCAGCATGGGAGCGTGTCTTGCCGCAAACCATCGTGTTGGATATCAGCATGGATTATGATTTGGCGGCCGCCGGAAAAACCGATGCCATTGCCGACACCATAGATTACGGTGCGGTGATTGGGCGCCTAAATGACAGTTTGCAAGCCAGCCAATTCCAGTTGGTTGAGGCCTTGGCGGAACACGTTTGTCAGATTATTTTAAAAGAATTTGGCGCTAAGCGAGTTAAAGTCAAAGTAGCCAAACCTGGCATATTGCCTGGGGTAAAAGCCTTGGGTGTGGTGATAGAGCGCAGCTAATTAGCCTCTGGGGTGATGCGCACTGTGCAGTTGTTTTAAGCGTTCGCGCGCCACGTGTGTGTATATTTGCGTAGTGGAAATGTCGGCATGACCCAGCAGCATTTGCACTACCCTTAAGTCAGCGCCATGGTTTAATAAATGCGTGGCAAAAGCATGGCGCAATACGTGTGGCGACATGGGTTTTTGAATGCCGGCCATTAAGGCATAACGTTTGATTAAATACCAAAAAGCTTGGCGGGTCATGGCCTCGCCGCGGTTGGTGACAAATAGGGCATCGCATAGGCGCTTATTCAATATGACTGGCCTGCCTTCAGACAGGTAGCGACTTAGCCAATTGACTGCTTCTTCACCCATCGGCACCAAGCGTGTTTTGCTGCCTTTACCGGTTATTCTTACCACGCCATCGCTAAGGCTGACTTCTGTCACTTTCACGCCAACCAACTCCGACACCCTTAAACCGCAGGCATACAGCAACTCCAGCATGGCTTTATCGCGTAGGCCAACCGACTCATTTAAGTTAGGGGCGTTAAGCAAGGCCAACACTTCGTCTTCGTTTAAGCTTTTGGGTAAACTGCGCGGCAGCTTAGGCGATTGGATTTGTAGACTGGGGTCCAGGCTGATTTTATTTTCTCTTAGTTGGTAGCGATAAAACCGCCGCAGGCTGGCAACTAATCGGCTAATGCTGCGTGGTTTGCTCAAAGGAAATTTCACCGCCAGGTAATGCTGAATGTCGGCTTGCTCGGCGCTTAATAGGCTTTTATTTTGCTGCTTTAAGTAAGCGGCATAGGCGCTTAAATCCAAACGGTAGCTGCTTAAGGTATTTTTTGCCAAACCGTCTTCCAGCCACAAGTGGTCTATAAAGCTTTCCAGCTCCGAGCTATCGACTGAAGTTAGTGATTGCTCACTGTCTTGTTTTGCTATGCTAGTAGACATGTACGCCTTCGTGAGCCAAGAGCCAGCGTTTGATGTTCAAGCCATTTTTATCCCCCCGCATAAACCCGCCTAGACCATTTTTAGCTACCACACGGTGGCAAGGAATCAGCAAGGATAAACGGTTAGCACCGCAAGCATTGGCTACCGCTCTTGGCCCAGACTGCAACTGCGCAGCCAGTTCGCTGTAATTTCGGGTTTGGCCTAATGGAATGGCTAATATGGCTAGCCAGACTTTTTGTTGAAAAGCGCTGCCGGCTAATTGGGCGGGTAGGCTAAACGCTTGGTGCGGTTGTTGCAGATAGGCGAGAATTTCTTGGGTCGTTTGCTTGATCGACTGATTTTGAACAACTGCATCTTGAACAACGGGACCTTGGCTCAAAGTCTGCTCGCTAATGTGATTGCCCAACAAATCTATCTTAAGCAGGCCTGCTTGGTGGTGGATGGCGATGCCGCCAAAGCCGGTGTTGATGGTTGCCAAAGCGTTGGAAGTCATCGTGTTATGTTAAACGAATGGGCCGAATATGCAAACGTAAAAAAACCCCAAGAGTCTTAAGACTGTTGGGGTTGGGCTAGCAACGCTAAATTTACGCGTCGTCTGCTGGCGCCATCACTTCTTTTTCACGTGAGAATAATTTCTCTTTAATACGTGCTGATTTACCTGAACGCTCACGTAGGTAGTAAAGTTTCGCACGACGAACATCACCGCGGCGTTTAACTTCAATGCTAGCGATCAATGGTGAGTAAGTTTGGAATGTACGCTCCACGCCTTCACCTGAAGAAATTTTACGTACGATGAAGGATGAATTTAAACCGCGGTTGCGTTTAGCAATCACCACGCCTTCGTAAGATTGCACACGTTTACGTGTACCCTCGACCACGTTTACACCGATCACTACGGTGTCGCCTGGTGCGAAATCAGGAACGGTTTTGCCTAAACGGGCAATCTCTTCCTCTTCTAACATTTTAATAATATCTGCCATTTTACTTATCCCTTGCGGGTTCCTTTTAATTATGAAGAAACGTGTTCCTGCTAGTTAGTCTTGCTCTAGCAGCCGTGCTTCCTCTTTCGTCAACGGCCTTGCGGCCAATAAATCGGGACGTTGATCCCGAGTTCTTTGCAATGACATTTTCAAACGCCATTGTTTAATCTTCGCATGGTTACCTGAAAGTAAAACCTCAGGAACCTGCATGCCTTGGTAGGCTTCCGGCCTCGTGTAATGCGGGCAATCCAACAAACCATCCACAAAGGAATCTTCTATGGCCGAATCCCCGTCACCCAAACTGCCAGGCAACTGCCTAACGATGCTATCAATCAAGGCCATGGCAGGCAACTCACCGCCACTTAACACGTAATCGCCTATCGACAACTCTTCATCCACGTGCGCGTCTATCAAGCGCTGATCGACACCTTCATAACGGCTGGCCAATAAAATCAAGCCGGCTTTTTTACTCAAGGTCATGACTTTTTCATGCGTCAAAGGTTGGCCTGCCGGTGAAAGATGGATAACCCAACTTTCTATATTGGCCGCCGCTTGTTTTGCTTTGGCTGCCATTATGGCTTTTTCCAGTGGCTCAATCAGCATTACCATGCCAGGGCCACCACCGTAAGGCCTGTCATCAACAGTTTTATGGTTATCCGTGGTGTAATCACGCGGATTCCAGAACTGCAGAGCGTATATCTTTTGCTGAAGGGCCCGGCTGCTGATGCCAAATTTTGTGATGGCATCAAACATTTCAGGAAACAGCGTCACAACATCAAACTTAAATGCCATGATTAAAAATCGGCATCCCAATCCACCAGCATGGTTTTATTGGGTAAATCCACTTCCAGTACCACGTCAGCTACAAACGGTAACAAACGCTCTTGGGGTTTGCTTTTGGTTGGTTCTTCTTTCGGCGCGGTTGCCTCTGCCTGCACAACAATCACGTCATTGGCACCGGTTTCAAACACATCCACGATGCAACCAAAATCCACCGCTTGCTTATTTTTAACCTGTAAGCCGATTAGATCAGACCAGTAGTAGGCGTCGTCTTCGGGTTCTGGCAATCGTGACCTAGGTACCGCTATTTGCTTGCCTTTGCAAGCAATGGCCGCATCTCTGTCGTCTATGCCTTTTAGTTTTACTACCAATACATCGTTGTGTATCTTGGCTGTTTCAACCAACAATTCACGCCAATCGTTACCTTTGCCCAGCCACCAAGTGTCGTAATCAAACAAGCCGTCAAAGGCTTCCGTATCCGGCACCACTTTTAGCCAACCAAAAACGCCATAAGGCGCAACAATGCGCCCCATGACTACCATATTAGTATTGGCCAAGTCGTCTTACCTCTAAAGCTAGTGCGATGGCATCATCGCTCAAGCTTAAGAAATTAAGCTTCTTCAGCAGGCGTTTCAGCTGCGTCGGCAGCTGGCGCTTCAGCCACTTCTGCCTCAGCTTCAGCAGGAGCCGCTTCAACTGGCTCAGCAGCCACTTCGGCTTCTGCCGCAGCGGCTTTCTCAGCAGCTTGCGCTTCTAACTCAGCTTTAGCTTCATCAGCGGCTGCTTTAGCTTTAGCAGCTTGTGCAGCGGCAATTTTAGCTTTAGCTGCATCGGCTTTAGCCGCGTCTTTTGCTTTAGCAGCAATAGCGTGCTCAGGGCCTTTTGCATGAAACTTAACCAAACGTGCGACTGTTTCTGACAGTTGCGCACCTTGGCTTTGCCAATGTGTAACACGCTCTTGATCTACGCGTAGCGCTTCAGCACCGGCTTTAGCAGATGGATTATAGAATCCAACACGCTCAATAAAGCGGCCATCACGACGATTGCGTGAGTCAGCAACGACTAAATTGTAGAAAGGAGTTTTTTTCGCGCCACCACGAGCTAAACGAATAATAACCATAATCTTTGTTCTCTTTGTTGAAAAAATTTATCGCAGAAAAGCGCGGATTTTACGCTACAAATTGTGCTTTTGACAAGCGCTTTATGTATTTAGCCTAATGATTTAGCTAAAATGGGCATCAACGCCAATGGCTGCCTTGTTCTTGTAGCGTGTCGGGTCGCTCAAACCGGCCGCTTTAAAGCCCTCGCGGCGTAAGCGACAAGAATCGCATAAGCCGCAGGCTTCGCCGTGCTGGTCTGCTTGGTAGCAAGAAACCGTCATGGCGTAATCCACGCCCAATTCGGTGCCCAATTGCACGATTTGCGCCTTGCTCATGTCGATGAGTGGCGCATGAATGGTAATGGTTTGGCATTCCACCGCGCTTTTTGTGGCCAAATTGGCCATGGCTTGGAAAGCCTTGACGTATTCGCCACGGCAATCCGGGTAACCCGAATAATCCAGTGCGTTGACGCCTATGAATATATCTTGTGCCTGCAAGACTTCAGCCCATGCCAATGCCAAAGACAGCATGATGGTGTTGCGCGCGGGCACGTAAGTAATGGGGATGCCGGCCGTTTTTTGCTCGGGCACGGCAATGGCATCGTCGGTCAGGGCCGAGCCACCAAATAAAGACAAATCCAGTTTGGCGGTTTTGTGCGCGGCGGCGCCCATGGTCTTAGCGATGCGATCGGCTGCCTGCAATTCGGCGATGTGGCGTTGGTGGTAATCCAAGCTTAGGCAATAGCAGTCAAAGCCCTGTGCTTTGGCAATGGCTAAGCAGGTGGCCGAATCCAAGCCGCCGGATAGTAAGACCACGGCATTTTTTTTAAGCGTATTTTTATTCACCATCGTAGCTTCACTGTCTTTGTTTTTAAGGTCTTTAGTTTTACTGACTTGCATCCGTTTTGTTTAAGTAGGCTACACGCCTGGCTTTTCGCCCCAAAGAATTTTATGCAATTGAACCTGCATGCGCACCGTCAGTTTGTCGGCCAATACCCAGGCAGCTAAATCGCTAGGCTTAACTTGGCTGTAAACCGGTGAGAATATCACTGGGCAGGTTTGGGTTAGCTTATGCTCGGCCAGTTGCTGTTTGGCCCATTCGTAATCGGCCCGGTCGCACAGCACGAATTTGACTTCATCGCTGGCTTTAAGCAAGGCCAAATTGCTCCAGAGGTTTTTTGCTAATTCGCCTGAACCGGGTGTTTTGATGTCCAAAATGACCGACACCCTAGGGTCCACCGCACGGATGTCCATGGCGCCACCGGTTTCTAAGGACACGCTGTAGCCGGCATCGCACAGTGCGGTGAGCAAGCCATGGCATTCTTTTTGTGCCAGGGGTTCGCCACCGGTGACCGTCACATAAGGCGCGCCCAGCTCCGCCACTTTTAGCATGATGTCGGCTAGGCTCATGTTGCTGCCGCCACTAAAGGCATAAGCGGTGTCGCAGTAAACGCAGCGCATGGGGCAGCCGGTTAGGCGCACAAAGGTTGTGGGCAAGCCTATGCGTGACGATTCGCCTTGTATGGAATGAAATATCTCGTGAATTTTTAGGGTCATGGGCTGCAATAAATCACTGTATGGGTTTAGCTGACACGCTATGCCAAGGGGCAATTTTGAATAACATTAACATGCCGGGGATGGCCAGCACAAAGCACCAAATAAAAAATTTAAACCAGCCCAGGTTTTCCACCATGAAGCCGGTGGCGGCATTGGCGAAGGTGCGAGGCACGGCCGCAAGGCTAGTGAATAAAGCAAATTGCGTGGCCGTGTAAAGTGGGTGGGTGGTTTGCGCGATGTAAGCGACAAAAGCCGCCGTACCTAACCCAACGCCGAAGGCCTCCACGCCTATCACCACGCCTAACCACAGCAGGCTGTGACCCACTGTGGCCAGCCAGGCAAAGCCTAAAATCGCCAACATTTGCACGGCACCAAACAACCATAGCGCCCGGTTGATGCCCAATTTAAACATCCACACCCCGCCCAATAAACCGCCTATGACACTGGGCCACAAGCCGGCATTTTTCGCAATTAAGCCAATCTCGGTTTTACTAAAACCCATGTCTAAATAAAACGGCGTAGCAAGGGCGGTGGCCATGCTGTCGCCTAATTTATAAAGGAATATAAAGGCCAAAATCAGCAAGGCCGATTGAAGGCCATTTCGGCCGATGAATTCTTTGAACGGTTCCACCACCGCAGCGCGTAAGGTTTTGGGTGCGCCGGCTTTTAACAAGGGCTCTTTAACAAAAACCGTCATTAAGATACCCGGCAACATAAACAGTGCCGTGATGGTGAACACGCTGCTCCACGGCATGTGATCGGCTAGGATGAGCGACAATGAGCCGGGCACGAGGCCGGCAATTTTGTAGGCATTGACGTGCACGGCGTTGCCCAAGCCCAATTCGTTGTCTATCAATAATTCACGGCGGTAGGCATCCAGCACCACGTCTTGGCTGGCGCTAAAAAAAGCCACGGCCGTGGCCAAGTATGCGATGGCCCATATATCCAGCTTAGGGTTAAACAGCGCGATTAGGGGAATGGACAGCAGCAGTGCAATTTGCGTCAGTAATAACCAACCGCGTCGTCTGCCCATGGAAAAGCCTGCTAATTTAGGGATGTAGCGGTCAAACAGCGGTGCCCACAAAAATTTCCAAGTGAACGGCAAGTTGATTAGGGCGAACAAGCCTATGGCCTTCAGGTTGACACCCTCACTGCGCAGCCAAGCTGGCAATAGGCTTACCAAAATGTATAAGGGCAAGCCCGAGCTAAAGCCGGTGAATAGGCAAATCAGCATTTTTTGGCTGATCAGCGACGACCAAATCGAATTGGTTTTAGAGGTAGAAGACAACACTTAAGCGGCTTTTAAGCGGTACATAGCCAAATTGCCCAATAAATTCGGCATGAAGTGCACCGTTCGGCTATTGGTAATGACGCAGCGTTCTAGTATGCTAATTTTGTGATTTTTACAAAATTGGTCGAAATCGTTGATGGTACACAAGTGCACATTGGGCGTGTCGTACCATTGGTAGGGCAAGGTTTTGGACACAGGCATGCGGCCATTGGTAATTTGCAAGCGGTTACGCCAATAACCAAAATTAGGGAAAGTGACAATCACTTCGCGGCCCACGCGCAGCATTTCTTGGACGATCTCTTCGGTGTTGTGCATGGCTTGCAGAGTTTGCGACAAAATCACTGTGTCAAAAGACTGGTCTTCAAAGCCAGATAATCCGTCTTCCAAATCCATTTGGATGACGTTGCTGCCATTTTCCATGCAAGCCAGCCAATTGGCGTCGTCTTTTTCTACGCCGTAGCCTTTGACTTCCAAGCTCAAACGCAAGAATTGCAGCAATTCACCGTCGCCGCAACCCAGGTCCAGCACCTTGGAGCCAAAGCCCACCCAGTTAGAGATGATGGCAAAGTCTTGACGAAATTGCAGGACAGAATTTGTAATATTTACATTATTTTGTGCTGTTTGGCTCATGCTTACACCTGCACCTTGTTTAAGTAAGCGCGCAATATAGCGTGGTAATGCGCATCCGGCATTAAGAAAGCATCGTGGCCGTGTGCAGCCGTCACTTCTGCGTAGCTGACGGTGCGCTCGTTATCCAGCAAAGCTTTGACAATTTCACGCGAGCGCGCCGGAGAAAAACGCCAATCGCTGGTGAACGACACCACTAAAAAGCTCGCTTGCACGGTTTTTAAGGCGGCACTCAAGTCGTTGTTAAAACTTAAGGCTGGGTCGTAATAATCCAAGGCACGCGTCATGCGCAAATACGTATTGGCATCAAACTCGCCAGCAAATTTATCGCCTTGGTAGCGCAAGTAAGATTCCATTTCAAATTCCGCATCAAAGCTATAGCGTATGCCGTCTTTCAATTTGCGGCCAAATTTTGCGCCCATCGCATCGTCGCTTAAATAAGTGATGTGGCCCAACATGCGGGCAATCCGCAGGCCGCGTCTAGGCACCA
>CALFXV010000003.1 GCA_937957775.1 uncultured Methylotenera sp.
ATCGTCGACTCGGACTTCTGAACGCCAGCACCTCACCCTTTAGTTTGTTAATTTACGGCGGTACACCCACATGAGCCAGTTTGATCATTTTGTGGGCACCCGCCCTGTTACCGGTACACATGCTTTCGACGTTCAAGCACTTGAAGCTTGGCTTCATGCCAACATGTCAGGCTTTCAAGGTCCGCTGACCGTCGAAATGTTCAAGGGCGGCCAGTCCAACCCAACCTACAAACTCATCACACCCGCTTGCGCCTATGTGATGCGCGCCAAACCAGGGCCAGCAAATGGGCACACCGCCCCGTATGGAGCGACCTTTAACAAAGCGCGCGTTGCTGGATAACCATAAAACCGGCTCGGCTAAAAACTTAGGGTGCCAGTCTATGACGTGTGCACCCTGCAAAGCAATGCGTGCTTTGGCCAGTGGGTTGTCCACTTCCAAATATTGCATACCGGCCTCGTCTTGGCTTTGTATGACGTGGGCATGCAGTTTTAGACGTTTGGTGGTTTTAAGAGGATCCGCGTCGTTAGGTTTGGTCGCTAAGGTGGCTGTCGTCATGTCGGGCTAGCTCTTTAATTATTTTTCAATTTGCGTCACATCACGCACCGCACCACGCGCTGCGCTGGTGGTCATGGCGGCGTAGGCGCGCAAGGCTGGGCTGACCGCGCGTTGACGATCTACCGGTTTCCATGCGTCTTTGCCTTTGGCCTCCATTTTTGCGCGGCGGGCCTTAAGCTCACTGTCGCTGATGGCCAAATGGATGCTGCGATTGGGGATGTCAATTTCGATGCGATCGTCTTCTTCCACCAAACCAATGGCGCCGCCTTCAGCCGCTTCTGGCGAGGCGTGGCCTATGCTTAAACCCGACGTGCCGCCAGAAAAGCGACCGTCTGTGAGTAAGGCGCAAACCTTGCCCAAGTCCTTAGATTTTAAATACGAGGTAGGGTAGAGCATCTCTTGCATGCCAGGGCCGCCGCGAGGGCCTTCATAACGAATCACCACTACATCGCCGGGGACGATTTTATCGGCCAAGATGGCCTCCACGGTTTCGTCTTGGCTCTCAAAGACACGAGCGCGACCGGTGAATTTTAAAATGCTTTCGTCCACGCCAGCGGTTTTAACGATGCAACCGTCCAAGGCAATGTTGCCGTATAACACCGCCAACCCACCGTCTTGTGAATAGGCGTGGGCTTTGTCGCGTATGCAACCATCGGCGCGGTCGCTATCCAAATCAGGGTAGAGCATGCTTTGTGAAAAAGCGATGGTGGTGCGCACGCCACCTGGCGCGGCGCGGTAGAATTTTTTTACTTCCTCGTCGCGGGTCACCATGATGTCCCACTTATCCAAGGCCTCGCCCATGCTGGGGCTGTGCACGGTAGGAATGTCGCGGTGCAATACCCCGGCACGATCCAGCTCACCCAAGATGCCCATCACGCCGCCGGCGCGGTGCACGTCTTCCATGTGGTATTTTTGCGTGGCCGGCGCTACTTTGCTCAAGCACGGCACCTTGCGCGAAATGCGGTCTATGTCGGCCATGGTGAAGTCGATTTCAGCTTCGTGAGCCGCCGCCAACAGGTGCAACACGGTATTGGTCGAACCGCCCATGGACACGTCTAGCGCCATGGCGTTTTCAAAGGCTTTGAAATTAGCAATATTGCGTGGCAACACGCTGTAGTCGTCTTGTTCGTAGTGGCGTTTGGCCAAGTCGACAATTAAGCGACCGGCTTTTAAAAACAATTCGGCCACTTTAACAAATGGTGTGCAATCTTCCTGTGGCGGCGGTGCATCCATGGCAATGTAGGTTTCATCAGCCAAGCTCAATCTAAAATAACGTCTAAAACTAGCATCTGCAGAAGCAGGCGCAATCTTATAGTCTTTACCTACTAGAACAATTTCCAACCAGTTATTCAATTGCTGTAATCGTATCAATTTACACATCCATCAGTAATTTATCTCAAGTCAAAATAGACTTAAAAAAATGTTGTTAATTGCAAGCTCAAAAAGCTTGCTTTTTTGGTAAATAAAACCAAGAAAACTATCAATTTTTAGGGACTTTTCATATATCATATAGCAATTATTTAAAGCACCGTTTGGTGCGATTTTATCACCCATATAAGAATCTCGCGCTGAGACTTTTAGTGCGAAGACAAACTAATTTGAAAATTCGTTTTTTAACACTCATTACAACACTGCTTTTTACTTGTCTGCATATTGCACATGCTGAGGAAGTAAATGCAGTAGTGCCTGAAGCCGGCGATGTGTCGACGTTAGCTCAAACCCCAAGTGGTCTGCAGTTTGAGCAGTCCCTAAAAAACATCCCCAATATAAAAAAAGATAAATTAGCGCCGCAAAAATATGATGTACGTATTAAATTG
>CALFXV010000004.1 GCA_937957775.1 uncultured Methylotenera sp.
GTTTACCCCAACCCCGGGTAACCCATGGGGCCAACAAAACGCCACGACATCCAATTCAACGGGCGCGGGCGGCATTGGTTTAGCCAGCACCATCACAGGCAGCTTGGTGTATTACGGCGGCGGCGGCGGCGGCAGCAACAACGGTGGTCAAATTGGTCCAAATCAGTGGGCGGCAATGGCTGCAGGTGGGCTTGGCGGCGGCGGTAACGGTGCCTACATGAATGGCAGTTGGGTGGCGCCAACGGCTGGTGCAGCCAACACCGGCGGTGGCGGCGGTGGCGGTTATTGGTGCTGCTCTAACAACAATCCGAACACCATGAGCGGCGGCTCGGGTATTGTGATTGTTCGACAACTATCCACGCTGACTATTAATGTTGGTTTGGGCAGTTCTGCTGGCGTACTATCGGTCGCACCAACTAGCGGAAGCTTTAAGATAGGCTCTTTAACAATCAATTCGAACAACAATTTCACGCTTAATGCCGCGCAAATCGCCAATGCTAATTTGTTCACAAAAGGTGGATCAGGCACACTCAACCTCGATGGCATAAATGCAACCAATGCCGCTACGATTGCATTGATCATCAATGGCGGGACTGTATTAGCAAACCACGGTTCAGACACGAGCTTGGCCATGAACTCATTAACCATCAACAATGGTGCTACCTTTGATCTGAGCAACCCAGGTCTGGTGGACCTAACTATTAACTCCTTGTTTATGAACTCCAATGCCCACTTGCTTGGGCTAAACAGCTTACTGGTTAACCAGTTGGCCTCATTAAGCGGTGAAATTTCCACACCGGGTGCACAATACTACAATGGCGAAATGGTCCTCACGGGTGATACCACGCTGCATACCTCTGGGGTTGGCAGCCCAATAAATGTAAACGCTACGGTGGATGCAGGACTAACTGGCACAAGCAATTTAACCATTAGCGTGGATAGCCTTGTAAGCCGTACGTCCCTAGACAAAGCCATAGGCGCTAAGCGCCCTATAGGAAGTTTGCTGTTAAACGGCTACGCAACACTTGGCTCATCAATTAGCACGATAGGCAATCAAACCTATAACAACGATATCATCCTGACCAATACCAATAGTGTATTAAATGATGTATCCATGACGGCAGTATCGGGTGACATTACATTTAATGGCGCCGTCACAGGCTATAGAAACACCATACTGTCATTCTTAGGAAACGGCAATTATTCAATCAATGGTGCCACATACAACACCCTAACAAATCAGGCCTTGGGCATTAATCTAACCTATAACGCGAGCAACGGGCATTATTCGTGGGCTAACGTTGATGCGGGTTCAGTGCAAGTACTAATTGTTGCTGGTGGAGGTGCGGGTGGTGCTGGCGGTGGCGGTGGCGGTGGTGGGGTGCTTAGTTACGACAGAAACAACATGCAAACCATTTCTGCAGGCACCATTACCGTGGTCGTTGGTGCAGGCGGAGTGACAAGCAATCTTGTGAATAATGAGCCGGGTGCTAATGGCGGTGGTAACGGCGGCGATTCGCAGTTTGATAGCTTAATTGCTATAGGCGGTGGCGGCGGTGGCGGACCGTATGCTAATAATTACACGACGTGTTGTTGGAATACCAGTAGCAGTAATGGCTATGCCGGTGGTTCAGGTGGTGGGGCTTCACTAAATAGTTGGGAGCTATTGGGTGGAGCAGGCACGCCAGGACAAGGCTATGCTGGGGGTGGCAGCACCTATTTATATAACGCAGCCAATACCGGTTACCAACTTTGGTTAGGTGGCGGTGGCGGTGGCGCAGGCGGCTCACCTATTTACACTGCTGTGCCAGGTAACCCGTGGACGCGCGTTAATGCCACGACAGATTCCAGTGGATCCAATGGCGGTCCAGGTCTCGCCGTTTCTATTACTGGTTCAGTTGTTTACTACGGCGGCGGGGGCGGTGGCAGCACCAACGGCGGATCAATAAACGCTAATCAATGGCCAATAAACGGCGTTGGTGGTATCGGTGGGGGTGGTAACGGGGCTTACATACGGAATGGGCAATGGATGTCCCCAACCGCGGGTGCGGCAAACACCGGCGGTGGCGGTGGTGCAGGTTACTGGTGTTGTTCAAGGGATGTGCCCAATACCATGGCCGGAGGCTCGGGTGTTGTAATTGTCAATGGCACGCTGGCTTCGTTTTCGCGTGCAAACTTAACTGTCAGCAGTGGTAGCGGTTTAATTTCGTTTGGTGCCGGCGCTTCGCTTAATAATATAGGCGCCTTCTCTATGTCCACCAACCGAATGACGGGCCAAACATTGAGCACAGGTATCGTCACCAATGAAAACACGACCAGCTTGGAAAAAGGCGGTAGCGGGCTTGTTACGATTAACGGTTTATCCAATTACAGCCATCAGATTACAGTAAACGGCGGCACCTTATCCCTAACCAATTCTCCAGCCAATGCCCTATACATTGAGACTATTCGGGTTCGTGCGGGTCAGTTGGGATTGGATGCCGCCAACCCACAAGATTTAACGGTTAACAATTTAACCACTTATGCTAATACTTCTATTACTAACGTAAACAGTTTAAGGGTATTGGGTACAGCCTACTTAGGTTCCACAATTACTACCATCGCCAATCAAAATTACGATCAAGACGTGACGCTTTGGGCCGATACAACCCTAAACAGCAATAATGGCAACGTGTTATTTAGTGGCAAGGTTGTTGGTTTTAGCGCCGCATTGCAGTTTTTAGGCAACGGCGCTTACCAATTCAACAATGAGGCTGTGGCAAATGCCAACACTTACGTTGAACTTGGTGGTGGCTTAAGTCTACTTTATAGCAATGGCCAGTACGCATTTGAAACAGCTTTCCTTGGCCAAGCCCAAGCCTTGCTAGTAGGCGGTGGCGGTGCGGGTGGTGCGGGCGGTGGCGGTGGCGGTGGTGGTGTTATTTATAACCCTAACCTATTGCTAAATGCCGGTTCTA
>CALFXV010000005.1 GCA_937957775.1 uncultured Methylotenera sp.
CGTCATCGGTCACTAGGTAACGCGCTGGACGTAAACCGTTGCGATCCAAGGTGGCGCCTATCATGCGGCCATCGGTGAACGCGACGGCGGCTGGGCCATCCCATGGCTCCATCAATGCAGCATGGTATTCGTAAAAAGCACGGCGCTCTTGGTCCATCAAACTGTTGTTGCTCCAGGCTTCTGGAATCAACATCATCATGGCATGCGGCAAGGAATAACCGCCGGCCACTAGCAACTCTAAGCAGTTATCAAAACAGGCAGAATCGGATTGGCCGTCCACAATCAAAGGCCACAATTTTTCTAAATCTTCACCGATCACGCTGGACTTCATGGTTTCGTGACGCGCCGCCATCCAATTGACGTTACCTTGCACGGTATTGATTTCGCCGTTGTGCGCAATCATGCGGAAAGGGTGCGCTAAATCCCAGGCAGGGAAGGTATTGGTAGAAAAGCGTTGGTGCACTAGGGCTAAAGCCGACACCAAGGTTTCGTCGTTTAAATCTTGGTAATACACGCCCACTTCATTGGCCAGTAACATGCCTTTGTACACAATGGTACGAGAGGATAAGGAAGGAATGTAAAAGGTGGCTTTGTCTTGCAAATTAAGCGCACGAACCGCGTGTTCAATGCGCTTACGGATAACGAATAATTTACGCTCAAACACCGTTTGGTCTGCGTCTGTGGCGCCTATGATTAATTGGCGCATAGTCGGCTCAACATCACGTGCTGCTTGGGCTATGTTGCTGTTGTTGACCGGCGTATCGCGCCAGCCTAGTAAGTTTTGTTTTTCTTCTGCGACTATCTTGGCGATCAGGCTGACACAGGCCTGACAGTTTTCCGCTGCTTGCGGTAAGAACACGTTAGCCACGGCGTATTGGCCAGCTGCCGGCAAACTAATGCCTAATTTAGCGGCTTCTTTGCGCATGAAGGCATCGGGCATTTGCATGAGCAAACCGGCGCCATCACCTAACTTTGGATCGTAGCCAGTCGCGCCACGGTGCGTCAGGTTGGTTAATAACTCCAAGCCTTTTTGCACGATATCGTGGGATTTTTTGCCTTTGATGTGCGCCACAAATCCAACGCCACAAGCATCTCGCTCGTTAGTCGGATTGTATAAACCTTGCTGCGCTGGCTTGCCTGAATTGACGTGGATTGCCTTACTTAAACCTGATGCCATATTATCTAATCACAAAACATTTAGAGGAACCTTAAAGTTTACCGTTAAATGCCTATCTGTTCAATAAGATACCGCTTAAAGTGTCAGAATAATTAAGCTGGACGCCTTTAAATAAGCCAAACATTGCATGGCCGACAGCTAAAGTGATGCAAAGGCTTTTTTAGCGGCCGCTAAAGTGAGGGCGATGTCTTCATCGGTATGCGCGGCCGAAACAAAGCCGGCTTCAAAAGCCGATGGCCCCAAATAGACGCCACTGTCTAACATGCTGTGGAAAAAGCGGTTGAAATGCTCTTTGTTGGATTGCATGATTTCATGGTAACTGCTGGGGCAGTGCTGACTAAAATACAAACCAAACATGCCGCCGACATTTTGCGCATTAAAAATCACGCCAGCCTGAGCGGCGGCCGCTTTTAAGCCCTCGACCAATTTTGCCGTTTGCGCGGCCAATTTGCTGTGGAAGTTAGGCGCTTGTATGAGTTGCAAGGTTTTTAAACCAGCGGTAACGGCAATCGGATTGCCAGACAAGGTCCCGGCCTGATACACCTTACCCACAGGCGCCAAGCATTGCATGATGTCTTTGCGGCCACCAAATGCGCCAACCGGTAAGCCGCCACCGATGACTTTACCTAAAGTGGTCATGTCCGGTTTGATGTTGTAAAGCGCTTGCGCCCCACCCAAATGCACCCTAAAACCGGTCATCACTTCATCAAAAATCAATACGGCGCCGTGTTTAGTACAAAGCGTCCTAAGCGTTTGTAAAAATGCTTGGTGCGGCACTATCAAATTCATGTTGCCCACCACAGGCTCAATAATGACGCAGGCAATTTCATCGCCCACTTGCGCAAACAAATCTTCCAAGGCCTGACTGTTGTTGTACTCCAAAGTCAAGGTATGCGCCGCGACACTGGCTGGCACGCCACCCGAATCGGGCTCGCCAAAGGTCAGCAAACCGGAACCGGCTTTCACCAGCAAGCCGTCTGAATGGCCGTGGTAACAACCCTCGAATTTAACGATCTTGTCGCGACCAGTAAACCCACGTGCCGTGCGTATCGCACTCATGGTCGCCTCGGTGCCACTGCTATTTAGACGGACCTGCTCCATGCTGGGCATTAATTTATTAATTAACTGGGCCATTTCCAGCTCCAGACCGGTTGGCGCACCAAAGGATAAACTGTTTTCGGCGGCAGCCTGCACGGCTTGGATCACTTCGGGATGAGCATGGCCCACTATCATCGGGCCCCAGGAATTGATGTAATCGATGTACTCCTTACCGTCCACGTCCCACAATCTTGAGCCCA
>CALFXV010000006.1 GCA_937957775.1 uncultured Methylotenera sp.
GAACGACATTTTAGAGCTAGCGGCCCGTGCTTTTTTAAGCAGCGATGCCGAAGTGATTTACGCGCAACATGCCTTTGCCGTTTACCCTCTGGTGACGCAAGCAATGGGTGCGCATGGTGTGGAAGTGCCGGCTAAAGACTATGCACACGATTTGCCTGCGATGTTGGCGGCTATTACGCCTAAGACTAGGCTGATTTTTATCGCCAATCCAAATAACCCAACCGGTACCTTGCTTGCGAAAGAAGCCTTGTTAAAATTTATGCAGCAGGTGCCTAAGCAGGTACTGGTGGTGCTGGATGAAGCTTACGACGAGTATTTGTCTGCCCAAGATAAATCGCTGGCATTTAGCTGGTTGGCTGACTTTGATAATTTGATCGTATCCCGTTCCTTTTCTAAGGCTTACGGTTTGGCGGGCTTACGTATCGGTTTTGGCGCCTGCCATCCTAGCGTGGCGGACATGATGAACCGAGTGCGACAGCCCTTTAACGTGAACAGCGTGGCCCAAGCTGCGGCCATCGCTTCCTTGCAAGACGACGATTTCGTTGCCCGTTCCTATGCGCTTAATCAAGCGGGTATGTTGCAAATCACCCAAGGTCTATCGCAACTCGGACTCAGCTACATTCCGTCCTACGCTAATTTTGTCAGTTTTGCCGTTAACGAGGCCGCGAAAGTCAACCAAGCCTTATTGCAAAATGGTGTTATCGTGAGGCCTATTGCCAATTATGGTATGCCAGATTACTTGCGTGTCAGCATAGGCTTGTTCAGTGAAAATGCCCGCTTTCTAAGCGTGTTGGCACAAATATTAAAAAAGTAATTAAACAATGAGCCATTACCAAAAACTTGCTACCGATGACGTACGCATACGCGAAGTAAAAAAACTAATCACGCCATTGGCCTTGTTGGACAAGCTTAAGGAAAGCGCCAGTTCCACCCAAAATATTTTGGCGACGCGCAAGCAAATACATCAGATTCTGCATCAAGAAGACGATCGATTGCTGGTAGTGGTTGGCCCATGCTCGATACACGATAGCCAGGCCGGATTGGATTATGCCCGTCGATTAATGAGCGTGCGCAATGCTCTAGCCCAAGACTTGTTAATCGTGATGCGCGTGTACTTTGAAAAACCAAGAACAACCGTCGGTTGGAAAGGTTTGATTAACGACCCGCATTTGGACGGCAGCTATCAGATTAATGAAGGCTTAGAGATTGCACGTAAATTCCTGTTGGACGTAAACGAGTTAGGCATGCCGGCAGGGGCCGAATTTTTGGACATGATCACGCCACAATACACCGCCGATTTGGTTAGTTGGGGGGCAATAGGCGCCCGTACCACGGAGTCGCAGGTGCATAGGGAGTTAACCTCAGGCTTGTCATGCCCGGTAGGCTTTAAAAATGGCACGGATAGCGGCGTTAAAGTGGCCATCGATGCGATTAAAACAGCGTCCAGCCCACACCATTTCTTGTCGGTAACCAAAGAAGGCCAATCGGCTATTTTTTCTACTACCGGTAACGATGATTGCCATGTCATTCTGCGCGGTGGCAAGAAACCCAACTACGATAAAGACAGCGTCAACGAAGCCTGTGAAAAGCTCAAGGATGCGGGTTTGGCGCCGATATTAATGATAGATTGCAGTCACGGTAATAGCAGTAAAAATTATTTGTTGCAAAAAGACGTGGCCTCAGACATTGCTGGTCAACTGGCTGCCGGTGACAAGCGCATAGTCGGCGTCATGGTCGAGTCACACATAGAAGAGGGCAGGCAAGACCACACGCCTGGCTGTCAATTGACCTATGGCCTATCTATCACTGATGCTTGTTTAGGTTGGTCGGACACGGTGGCCCTGTTAGAGAACCTGGCTGCGGCGGTACGCCAACGACGACTAAAAAAATAAGTGGCATCATGAATTTCATTAGGTCTTAATCAGTAAGTTTGCAGTGTTGCATGATGGGCTATGGGCGCATGATTCGTTTCACGTCGTGACCTTAATCACGGCGATATTTTTTTAACTAATTAAAAGGATCACTATCATGTGGACAACTCCAGCAGCTACAGAAATGCGTTTTGGCTTTGAAGTTACTATGTACGTAATGAACAAATAATTAGTTCATTGCTATTAAAAAAAGGCTGCCGTTAGACAGCCTTTTTTTTCATAAAAACCTTGCAGGCTAGTTCATGCAGCATGCATACAGTTAAATTTGGAACAGCATTATTATGCACATACACGTTTTAGGCGCAGCCGCAGGTGGCGGATTTCCTCAATGGAATTGCAATTGTTTTAATTGTGACGGGCTACGCAAGGGCACGATTAAAGCCACCAAGCGCACCCAATCCTCTATATGCGTCAGCAGTGATGGCGTCAATTGGGTGTTGTTTAATGCCTCGCCGGATGTGCTGCAACAAATACAAGACTTTGCCCCATTGCAACCCGGTCGTGCGGTTAGGGACACCGGTATACAAGCCATAGTCCTCATTGATGCACAAATAGACCATACCACCGGTCTATTTATGTTGCGTGAAGGTCAGGTAAAACGGGAAATTTACTGTACCGACATGGTTTACGATGACCTGACAACAGGTAATCAAATCTTGAATATATTGGGGCATTATTGTGGTATCAACCACCACCAAGTCCCTACGGATGGGAAAACCAGTTTTACTGTTCCCGGTGTGCCAAATTTAAAATTCACTTCCGTTTCACTCAAAAGTGCTGCGCCACCGTATTCACCGCACCGCAACAACCCTCAGGCTGGTGACACCATAGGCGTTTTAATAGAAGAAATCAGCACCGGTAAAAAATGTTGGTATTCACCAGGGTTGGCAGAAATTGAACCGCATTTACCCGAATTGATGGATCAAGCCGATTGCATCATGGTGGACGGGACATTCTGGACCAATACGGAAATGTTAGACATGGGATTGATGACTAAAACCGCTCGCAGCATAGGCCACAATCCTCAATCCGGTGACGGTGGCATGATAGAAGAATTGGATAAATTTGGTCAAACTAAGAAAGTCCGTAAAGTGTTGATACACATCAACAACACCAACCCAATATTGCGTGAAGATTCCGCTGAGCGGGCAATATTAAGCCAGCACAACATCGAAGTTGCCTTCGATGGCATGGACATCATACTTTAGGAGCGAGCAATGAATGCAATGACAAACAACGCCTTACCATGGACACGCGAGGAATTTGAAGACAAATTACGCGAGAAGGGTAAGGGTTACCATATTTACCATCCTATTCACGTCATGATGTATGAAGGCAAGCTGACTAAAGAGCAATTGCAATGTTGGGTGGCTAACCGGTTTTATTACCAAATAGCCATTCCCATGAAAGACGCGGCCATTTTGTCTAATTGCCCGGATAAGGAAGTGCGCAAAGAATGGATAGTGCGTATTACCGATCACGATGGCGTGGATGGACAAGTTGGCGGTATAGAAGCTTGGATACAATTGGGTATGGCGGTGGGCTTAAGTCGCGAAGACGTTACCTCGCTTAAGTATGTAAGTCCGGGTGTGAAATTTGCCGTGGATGCTTACGTTAATTTTGCCCGTCAACGGCCTTGGCAAGAGTCGGTATGCTCTTCCTTAACCGAATTGTTTGCGCCGCACATACATCAGCAACGAATTAGCTCTTGGCCTAGCATGTACCCATGGATAGACGAAAGTGGCTTAAGCTACTTCAAAAAACGTTTAACAGAAGCCAGGCGTGATGTGGAGCAAGGATTAGGCGTTACCTTGGATTACTTTAGCACCTCGCGCGACATGCAACTTAAAGCCTTGGATATATTGCAATTTAAACTAGACGTGTTGTGGGTGATTGCTGATGCGATTATGTTAGCCTGCACAGACGTGAAGGTTGAGGGTAAAGATTATTTACGTCAACCTAGAATTAATTTTAATTAAGCGTGGCATAGCATGAGTCATCAAATAAAACACACAGACTGTTACGCATTAGCACTCCATCACCGTTTTCAATGGGAAGAAGCGCAGCAAAATTACGTGATACTCTTTCCAGAAGGCATGGTTAAGCTGCACGGTGGTGCAGGTGAAGTGCTTAAGCGTTTGGATGGCAAAGCCACTGTAGGCGATGTGGTGGCAGACCTGAAAGCCACTTTTCCGGATGCCGCTAACATTGAAGCCGATATTATCGGTATGTTCGAATTAGCACTTAGCAAGGGTTGGTTGCGTCAGCTTTAAAACCATGAACGTAAGTCTAAATTTAGGAGTAGCAAGATGACACAAGCTTCACTAGGTCAATCGGTGGTGCAAAAAACCGTGCATGCCCAGCAAAATAACGGCGTGGCAGCATCAGTCACCCACACCCAACCCCTATGGTTGCTAGCTGAAGTAACCTACCGCTGCCCTCTGCACTGTGCTTTTTGCTACAACCCAACCGATTACGATAAACACACGCAAAACGAATTAAGCACTGAACAATGGATACAAGCCTTGCGCGACGCCCGTAAATTGGGTGCCTTGCAGTTGGGTATTTCAGGTGGTGAGCCATTGTTACGCGATGACATTGAAGACATCGTGGTAGAGGCGAAAAAGCTAGGCTATTACAGCAATCTCATTACATCTGGTGTGGGGCTTACAGAAAAGCGCATACAAGCTTTTAAAGAAGGCGGCTTGGACCACATACAATTGTCCATGCACGACATTACCGAAGAGATCAATAACTTCATTACCAACACCAAAACATTTGAATTAAAGAAAAAAGTTGCGGCTATGATCAAAAATCATGGCTACCCCATGGTGCTAAACGTGGTGATACACCGCTACAACATTGGGCATTTGCGTGAAATACTAGACATGGCAGAGGCCCTGGGCGCCGATTACATAGAGTTGGCTAATACCCAATATTACGGTTGGTCATTGGTGAATCGCAGTCAATTGATGCCTACTAAAGAACAAGTGGACGAGGCTGAGGCGATCGCTAACGAGTTTAGGGCCAATTCGAATAACAAAATGAAGGTGTTTTTTGTGGTGCCGGATTACTTCTCGGACAGGCCAAAAAAATGCATGAATGGGTGGGGTGAGGTGTTCATGATAGTGACGGCTAATGGCGATGTATTGCCATGCCACTCAGCTCGAGTGCTGCCAAATATGACTTTCCCTAATGTGCGTGACGACGGTCTGGCTTATGCCTGGCAAGATTCACCGGCCTTTAACAAATACCGTGGCGATGCTTGGATGAAAGAGCCTTGTCGCAGTTGCTCGGAAAAAGAAAATGACTTGGGTGGTTGCCGTTGCCAAGCGTTTCTTTTGTCTGGCGATGCCGAAGCAGCGGACCCGGTATGCAGCAAATCACCGCACAGGCATTTGATCGATCAAGCCATTATTGATTCGCGTAACCCCCAAGCCGTGGCTCAGCCCATCGTTTTCCGCAATGATAAAAACTCTAAAAAGATACTAGCAGGTGAGTTGGACGACAGGGTGAAAGCCTTTCATGCCGTGCCCTAATCAGTACTTCATAACTAGGCTAGGCTGTGTTTAAATAGAACGCGCTAGGTAATAAGCTTACCGGCGCGTTTTTTATCGGTGACTTATTCATGCATGCATCTTCAGCGTTTACCCTATCATTAGTCTTAGCCGGCCTAGCCGCCTTAGCGCCGTTTGCCATAGACACCTATTTGCCAGCTTTTCCTGGCTTGGAATTAGCGCTGGTAGCCAGCCCATTGGAATTGCAACAAAGCCTGACTTTTTACTTATTGCCCTATGCCTTAATGACCTTATGGCACGGCGCCATTTCCGATTCGATAGGCCGCATCACGACCATCAAATGGGGTTTGGGTGTTTTTGTCGTGGCCTCCATAGGCTGTGCTTTTGCCAGCAACATTGAAACCTTGTGGTTTTTTCGCGTCTTGCAGGGCTTGTCGGGAGGGGCGGGTAACGTGGTGGCGCGTGCCATGGTCCGAGACTTGTTTGAAGGCCCACAAGCACAGCGTGTCATGGCCACCGTGCAAATGCTTTTTGGCATTGCACCGGCCGTGGCGCCGATTATTGGCGGTTTGTTATTGGGCATACATTGGCAAGCCATCTTTGTCTTTTTAGCCCTGTATGCCGCTATTAGTTTATGGGCGGCCGTGCGCTATTTGCCGGAAACCATGCCTAAGGCAAAACGCATGCCCTTGTCTGCAAAAAAGGTCTTAAGCAGCTATCGCCTTATATTCTCTGATAAAGAGTTTAACTTGGTGGTGCTGGCATCCGCAGCCAATTTTGCAGCTTTCTTCATCTACGTGCTGGCCAGTCCGGTTTTTTTAGTTAAACACTTAGGCTTAACTGATCAGCAATTTGGCTATATGTTTATCCCTACCGTTTGTGGCATGGTCCTGGGCTCGTATTTGGCTAAACGTGCGGCAGGGGTTTACACCAGTCAGCAAGTGTTTAAAGTGGCGTACGCCTGGATGGGCGCTATGGTGCTGCTTAATCTAGTGGTGTGCATAAACCTGCCGGTATCCCCATTTTATAATATCTTACCGGTTGCCTTATTTAACGTGGGCATGGCTTTGGCTATGCCCATACTGTCACTGGCCGCGCTGGATAGGCATGCAAAAATACGCGGCACGGCCGCTTCTGGCCAAGCCTTTGTGCAGATGCTGCTGTCCACTGTGTCGGCAGGCTTGATTGTTCCATTGGTCTGGGCCGAGCCATTGGGATTGGCGATGGCGATGGCTGGCTACCTATTGTTTGGTTACTTGGTATTACGCTTAAGTCAGGTGTGGCGCAATAAGTAAAGCCCTTGTGCATTGTGGCTTGCCGGGTGACGGTGTATAGTAATTTTATGTACTTGAACAACGTGCTTAGGAGTCAATATGAAACCGTTCACTAATGAATACAAAGAAGAGCAGTTGGTGGAGGATTTTAAATCCGTATTGGCTGACTTAGAAGCCTTGCTGCAAGAGACCGCCCAAACCGGTGGCGAGAGGTTGACGGCCATAAGAGCTAAAGCCGAACAATCGCTGGATGCGGTTAAGGCCAATATGGCCGACGCACCGGCGTCGGTGTTAAATAAAGCCAAAGAAGCAGCAACCGCCGCAGACGATTACGTACAAGACAACCCATGGCGTTCCATAGGCTTAGCAGCGAGCTTAGGCCTCATCGTTGGTTTGCTAATTAGTCGTCGTTAGGCGCAACCATGACTGATAGCAATCAAGCAGGGGGGGTGCTGGATAGGTTGGCGAAGTTTGCGGCTGGCTTAGTCGCTATAGCGCATACCCGTTTGGCGCTGTTGTCCACCGACATAGAAGAAGAGCGCGAGCATCTGCTGTCTTTAATTCGTTGGTCACTTATTTCCCTATTTTTCATGATGCTAGGCTTGTTGCTAGTAGCTGTTTTGTTAATCGTGCTGTTATGGGAAAATTACCGTTTAACGGCCATTGCTGGCTTGGCAGGGTTTTTTTTAGCGGCCGGTGCGATTACCTGGTATCTGGCAAAACGCAAAGCTAAACTGAAACCTAAGCTGTTCTGGTCCACTTTGATGGAGTTGGAAAAAGACCAGCAACATTTAGACCGCTCTTAATGTTCTATTCTCTAGATTATTTTTAATGCCTAAGCAATGAACGCCACCCTAGTTACACTAGCTAAGAAACGCCAACGCTTAGTTGAAGAAGCGCAAATTCAACGTATGGCTATGTCAGATCAATTTCAGGCTTGGCATAAACCCATCAGCATGCTCGATTACGCAATCAATATGCTGCGTTACATCAAGCAACACCCGGTTTTGGTTGCCAGTGGCGGCAGCGCTCTGCTTACTATGTTTAAGCCCAATGCCTTGAGCCTGTGGTTGCAGCGTGGTCTACTGGCTTGGCAAATACTTAGCAAGTTCAGAAAAAAAGCAGCAGAATCATAATCAGCGTATTTAAATGGAATTTAATAGCAGGTCGTGCACTCTTAGCTAGGCCTTTTCATTTTGATGGGCAACATGGAGCCGGCTTAGCCCGGTTTTTAAATAATGCAAGCAGCCAATAAGCACAAACAAGATAACAACGATTGGGGTTCAAAAAGCCACGTGCAAACCCTGGTGATGATGTTGATTACGGTTCTAGGCTTGTACTTATGTTACAAGATGGCCATACCATTTTTGGCTGTGTTGGTCTGGGCCCTAACCTTGGCGGTCTTGTTCTCGCCGCTGCAAGGGTATTTGGAGCGCAAGCTAAAAGCGAGTGGATTAGCGGCCATGGTGTCGGTTTTAATCATAGGTTTGATCGTGGTTATACCGGCGGTATTCGTAGGTCAGCAGCTGTTGTTTCAAGCGGTAAAAGGTGCGCAATCGATAGAGGTTAAACTCAGCTCTGGCGAGTGGCAGCATAAATTAGAAGCACAACCGCAGTTGGCGCCGATATTGGAAAAAATTGAGCAGCGCATTGATTTTCCAGGCGCCTCTGCCGCCTTCACGCAATGGGTTAATACCAGTGCAGCCGATATCGTTAAGGCATCGGCCGTGCAAATTCTGGGCTTGTGCTTGATTTTTTATGTGTTGTTTTTCTTCCTGCGTGACCGTCAAATTTTTTTGCGTGCCATTGCCCGGCATTCGCCTTTGTCGCCGTTGCAAATGGAAGGCCTGCTTGAGCGTATAGGGGACACCATACACGCCACCGTCTATGGCACTTTTGCGGTGGCTTCGGTGCAAGGTTTGCTAGGGGGCTTAATGTTTTGGTGGTTGGGTTTGCCTGCTCCATTGCTGTGGGGGCTCATTATGGGTATGTTGGCGGTGATCCCTATGCTGGGTGCTTTCGTGATCTGGGCGCCGGCTGCCTTATTCTTATTGTTAGAAGGGGCTTGGCATTACGCCTTAACCTTAAGTTTGTGGGGGATGTTGGTGGTAGGCACGGTGGATAACTTACTCAGGCCCGTCCTAGTGGGTGACCGTTTGCGATTGCATACCGTGCTAACGTTTTTGTCGGTGGTCGGTGGGTTAATGGTGTTTGGTGCCGCTGGGTTAATTTTAGGGCCGGTTATCCTGGTTATCACCATGGCTTTGTTGGAGTTCTGGAGCGATAGAAACACAACTTTATAAAATCAAGGTGGTGCAACAATCGTTCGTTATTTTGTCATAATGTTTGCTTAAAATTAGTTGCGGCTAGCTAGCTAGCCAGTTAGGTATTGGGTTATAATGCGGGCTCGCGAGGCCTTGCCAAGGTGCACACTTGGTGCTCGTGATAAATGCATATCCGGTTTTTTCAAAAAAGATTTTTCAGCGGGGTTGCGCGCAATTAGTGTCTTTGCTGTCTT
>CALFXV010000007.1 GCA_937957775.1 uncultured Methylotenera sp.
GTTATGTCAAAGCCCTTGATGTCTTCAATGGCGTCGACGACCGCGAGCTTTAAGCCCTCTAAATAATTGGCGTCGGATTTGTTTGGATCTAATTCTGTTGTCATTAAGCGGCCTGTACGGGAATGGCGTTGCGTTGGGATAAAATGCGGTTTTTCTGGTCTACGTAGACCAATTTTGGCGTGAAATTTTCTAATTCTATGGCTTGGTAATCGGCGTAGCTGGCAATGATGACCATGTCTTGCGGAGCGGCTTTGTGAGCGGCCGCGCCGTTGACGGAAATGATGCCGGAATCGCGTTCAGCACGAATGGCGTAAGTGCTAAAGCGCTCGCCATTGGTGATGTTGTATATGTGGATTTGTTCGTATTCCTTTATGTCCGCGGCTTCCAGCAAGGTTTCGTCGATGGCGCAACTGCCTTCGTAATCGAGTTCGCTGTGCGTGACATGCACACGGTGCAATTTAGATTTGAGCATGGTTCTTTGCATGCGGGTTAACCTAGTTTTAAAAGGGAGTGCATTATAGTCCTTATAAGCCTTTGTTCCAATGGTAAATTCGTGCCATAGCGCGGACTGGCTAAAATTTAAGCTTACAGTTTAAGGCCTAGGTTATCAATGAGACGGGTTGTGCCTAACTTGGCCGCGGCCAAGACCACTAAGTCGCTGTCATGGGCGCTGGCGGCTTGCAAGTTGCTGGCCGCGCGTATGGCGACGTAATCCACTTGCCAGCCTTGTCGCTGAAGATTCAAGGTGGCGGCTTGTTCTAGGCTTAAAAAATTTGCACTGTGGCCTTGCTGCTTAATTTGCTCACAAACGCTGACTAATTCAGCGTGCAGTTGGCTGGCCTGGGCTTTTTCTGCGTGGCTTAAATAGCCGTTGCGCGAACTCATGGCCAAGCCACTGGGCTCGCGCACGGTGTCAGCGGCGAGGATGGCGATGGCTAAATTAAACTGCTTAACCATTTCTCGAATGATAAACAGTTGCTGGTAGTCTTTTTTGCCGAATACCGCCACCTGCGGCTGGACAAGGTTAAACAATTTAAGCACCACGGTGGCGACCCCAGCAAAATGCCCAGGGCGGCTGGCGCCGCATAAGTCGTTGGCCACGGCTGGCAATTGCACGGTAATGCTTTGTTTGAGATCCTGCCCATCAAAGTCGGGGTACATTTCGGCTACGCTTGGTACAAACACGATGTCTGCACCGGCTGCTTGCAGTTTTTCGCAATCGGCGGCCAAACTGCGTGGGTAGTTGGCCAAGTCTTCGTTGGCGCCAAACTGCAAGGGATTCACAAAAATACTGACCACAACGCATGTGACTTGTTGTTTGGCTAGCTTGACTAAGTCCAAGTGGCCGGCATGCAAATTGCCCATGGTAGGCACCAAGGCAACGGAATGCTGCCCCTCAAGCGCACGTTTCAACCGGGCTATGCTGTCTAGTGTTTGCATCAGTAACTGTGCTCGCTGGCCGGGAAGGTTTTCTGTTTGACGGCCAGCACGAAGTGGCGAATGGCGCTTTCTATGCTGTTGGTCTCGCTCAAGAAATTTTTAACAAAGCGCGGCGCCTTAAAATCACTGGGTGCTTTACCGGCTACCCCAGTGTATATACCCAACAAGTCTTGGATGACTAAGACTTGGCCGCCGCAATCCACCCCGGCGCCTATGCCTATGGTGGGGGTGCGTATGCTGGTGCTGATTTTTTTAGCCAAGGCGGCCGGCACCATCTCTAATACAATAAAACTCACGCCGGCTTCGCTCATGGCGACCGCATCGGCCATAATTTTGGCGGCGCTTTCATCGGTTTTACCTTGGATTTTATAGCCACCCAATTGGTTGACCGATTGCGGGGTAAAGCCCAAATGGGCGCAGACCGGGATGCCGCGTTCGACTAAATAGCGGGCGGTTTTCACTTTGCTGCCGCCACCTTCAATCTTAACGATGTGCGCACCGGAGCGTATCAACCATTCGGCATTTTTATAAGCGGCCTCGTCATCGTGTTCGTAACTGCCTAGTGGCATGTCCGCCATGATGACGGTGTTCGGTGCGCCAGCGGCCACACTTTTGGTGTGGTAAGTCATGTGGTGCATGCTGACGTTTAGGGTGTTTTCGGCGCCTTGCAAGACCATGCCCAAGGAGTCACCCACTAACAGCATATCGACTCCGGCCACTTCCATGAGTTTGGCAAAGGTGGCGTCGTAGCAAGTGAGCATGGCGATTTTTTCACCGCTCAGGGCTGACTTTTCCAGTTCGTTCAAGGTCATGCTGGCCTGGCCTAGGGGTTAATCAAAGTTGGGATTAAAGAACTCGCGCTGGCCTTTAATCTGCAAAATGCGTGACAGCAATAAATCCAATGCGCCTGGGTTGTTCAAGATGTTGAGTTTTTCGTTGTTTACCATCAGCACCGGTGAGGTGTTGTAGTTATGAAAAAACTCACTGTAGGCATTGGCCAAGCCTTCGATGTAGTCGCGGCGGATTTCCAATTCGTAACTGACGTTGCGCGATTCGATGCGCTCCATCAAGGCGTCCACTGGGGTTTGCAGGTAAATTACCAAATCCGGTTTGGGTGCTTTCAACTGCAAGTGTTGGTAAATTTGGTGGTACAGCGCGTACTCTTCGTCGTTTAAATTTAAGCGGGCAAAGATCGGGTCTTTGTCTAAAAAGAAGTCGGCGACGATGGGTCTGGCAAACATGTCGCGTTGGTTTAAATCGGCAATTTGGTTGGCGCGTTGGAATAAAAAGAACAGCTGCGTGGGCAAAGCGTAACGCTGAGGGTCTTGGTAAAAGCGCGGTAAAAATGGGTTGGCTTGGGCTTTTTCCGACAAATAATCGACCGGGAACTGATCGGCTAGCATTTTTGCCAAGGTGGTTTTGCCACAGCCTATTGGCCCTTCTATGACGATGTATGGAAATTTGTTAAAAATACTCATGTGAGGTTAACCCTGCCGTTTTATACCCGTAAAGGATTGTTGCGCGATCAATGTTGCTATTTTGCCATGATTTGGGATGGATGCATGCGGGTCTATTTCAAATAATGGCAATAAAACAAAGCCGCGCTGGTGCATGCGCGGATGGGGTAGGGTCAGCGTGCTGTCGTTGATGACCAAGTCATCGTAGAGCAGCAAGTCGCAATCAAGCACGCGCGGCGCATTGACGTAGGGGCGCTGGCGGCCAGCCTCATCTTCGATGGCATGCAGTGCAGTGAGCAAGGCGTGCGGGCTTAAGCTGGTGCTCACCATTAGCACGGCATTAATGAAGTTAGGCACGGGCGTTGCCTCGTGTTCAGGGCAATCGACGGGCGCCGTTTCATACAGGGAGGATAGCTTGATAAGCTGGCATTCCGGCAAGGCAGCAATGGCCAATGCCGCCGCTTGCACTTGTTGTGCAGGACCTTCTAAATTGCTGCCCAGTGCGATGTAAGCCTTAGCCATGCTTGGATTGCTCAAAACCTAAGCCGGATTTAGTCGGCGACGTTAGGCGTGGCCGCGGGTTTTTTGCGATTTCGTCTGCGGCGCTTTTTCGGCGCGCTGTCGGCCATTAACATGGCGGTTCGCGCTTCGCCGTCAGCGTTGGCAAAAGCCGTCCACCACTCGCCTAATTCCATGGGCAATTCACCGGATTCGCAGCGCAGCAATAAGAAGTCGTAGCCGGCGCGATAGCGCGGGTGGGTTAATAAGGCGAAAGGCCGCTTGCCGGCGCGTTGATCGAAGCGCGGCTGCATGGCCCAGATTTCCTTCATGGTCGCCGTGTAGCGGTTGTGTATGGCCAATTTTTTGGCTTGGCTGGCAATCACCTCATTCATGGCAAGGTGCAGGGCAGGCATCAAGTGCTGACCGGATTTTTTATGCAGTTCCCATGCCACTATCATTTCATGCCAAAGCAGGCAGGCAAATAAGAAGCTGGGGTTAGCGGATTTGCCAGCCAGGATGCGCTGGTCGGTGTTTTCTAAGGCCATCATGATGAAGCGCTCGCCCATGGCTTGCTCGAGCACCACGTCTAGCATAGGCAATAAACCGTGATGCAATTGCTGCTCACGCAAGGCGGCTAAGCTTTGCATGGCATGGCCAGAGAGAAACAACTTAAGCATTTCATCAAACAAGCGGCTGGGTGGTACATCGGCTAATGAGTCGGCCATTTTTGCTATCGGCGCTTGCGTTTGCGCTTCTATCTTTAAGCCTAATTTGGCTGACAGTCGCACGGCACGTAACATGCGGACCGGGTCTTCGGCGTAGCGCGTTTCTGGCTTACCTATCATGCGCAGTATGCCGGCTTTGATGTCGGCGTAGCCGTTGTGGAAATCCAATACTTCTTGGCTGGCTGGGTTGTAATACAAGGCGTTGGCGGTAAAGTCACGACGCAATGCATCCTCTACGATGGAGCCAAACACGTTGTCACGAATGATGCGGCCGGAGTCGGTGACTTTGGCGTCGCCCTCGGCTTCCAAGTGGCTGCCACGGAAGGTTGAGACTTCTATGGTCTCGTCGCCAAATAAGACGTGTACCAATCTAAAGCGCTTGCCGATCAGGCGTGAGCGCCTAAACAGGCGATTGACTTGCTCGGGGGTGGCGTTGGTGGCCACGTCAAAATCTTTGGGCGTGCGGTTGAGCAGCAAGTCGCGCACGGCGCCGCCGACGATGTAAGCCTCAAAGCCAGCTTTGTGCAAGCCCTCTGTGGTTTTTAGTGCGGCGTTGCTGAGTAAATTGCGGTCTATCTTATGCGTTTTATGGGCTATGCTTAAAGCGCCGTGGTGTGGCAGATCAGGCTGCTTATGGGCATGGTTAGCCATTAATTTTGAGCGCTGCTGGGCTTTGTGTGTCGGGTTACCGTTAGTGCTGGCGTGCGCAAGGGATTTGGCGGATTTGCTGTTGAAAATGCGGTCTAGCAGTTTTTTAATCATGGGCTGATTATAGCTTAAAATCAGCTGGCTTTATTTTCCCACATGACGTCAGGCCGGCCGGCTTGTTTGTTTATGCTGCGGCACATGACGAACAATAAATCCGATAGTCGGTTCAAGTATTGCAAGGAAATGTCGGTGACTTTTTCGTTTCTGTGCAACTCGACCAGCTTGCGCTCGGCGCGCCGGCAGACCGTGCGGGCTAAGTGGCAGTAAGCGGCGGCCTTGCTGCCGCCGGGCAAGATGAATTCTTTGAGTGGCGTTAAGTGCTCGTTTAGGGCATCAATTAGGTCTTCTAAATCCTGTATGCGCACTTGTTGCAAGATGACGTAGCCCGGTATGCAGATTTCACCGCCTACATTGAATAAATCGTGTTGAATTTGCGTGAGCGGGCCGACCAGATTATCCGGCAATTTCTCGGTGAGCATGATGCCTATGATGGAGTTGAGCTCATCCACGTCGCCCATGGCTTCCACGCGCAAGCTGTCTTTGTTGATGCGACTGCCGTCGCCCAAGCCGGTGGTGCCATCGTCGCCGGTGCGTGTGTAAATTTTACTTAGTCTGTTTGCCATGATGCGGCTCCTTGCCAGCTTGCATTTGCAATCGTTTATAATGTGTTCATTGTAACTGATGACAACCAGGCCATGAATGCAACTCAACACAATGCTAGCAAAAAAGCCCACGCCAATGATCCCATAGGCGTGTTTGATTCTGGGGTGGGTGGCCTATCGGTGTTGAAGCACATACAAAATTTGCTGCCGAATGAGCAGTTACGTTACCTGGCCGATAGCCGCTATGCCCCGTATGGCAATAAAACTGTGGCTGAAATTCAAGCGCGCTGTTTTACCCTGGCCGATTTTTTAATTGCCCAAGGCGCTAAAGTGCTGGTGGTGGCATGCAACACGGCCACTGCGGCGGCCATTGATGCCATGCGTGAACGCTACACGCTGCCGATTATCGGCATGGAGCCTGCAGTGAAGCCGGCGGCCGAAGCCAGTCAGAATGGCATCATAGGTATATTGGCCACCGTTGGCACGCTTAAAAGTGCGCAGTTTGCGGCATTGCTGGAAAGTTACGGCCGCAATGTGGAAGTGGTCACCCAAGCCTGCCCGGGCTTGGTTGAGTGCATAGAGCGCGGTGAAGTGGACAGCCCGGCCACGCGCGAGTTGATTAAACAATTTTGTGCGCCTTTATTGGCCGAAGGGGCCGACACCGTGGTGTTGGGCTGCACGCATTACCCGTTCGTGCGGGCATTGATTAGTGAAGTGGTGGGGCCTAAGGTTAGTCTGGTGGACACCGGCGCCGCGGTGGCCAAGCAAGTGAAAAACCGATTAATCGAGAGCGGTTTGTTGGCAACGGAGCAAGCGGCTGGGGCTGTGCATTTTTGGACTAACAGTGCGGCGGTGGAAGCCCCTGCGGTGATTGCCCGCCTGTGGGGGCAAGACGCTGAGGTGAGTGTTTTTTAGCTGCGCTTAGCGCTTTTGTCAGCGGGAATTTCTGTCACGGTGTAACCATCGGTAGCGGCGGCGCGCATTTCAAATAAATACGGATCGTCTTCTGCCAAAGGGCTGCTTTTCTCGGTGAACATGGCGTCATTTTGTGGCGGCACCGGAAAGCGCCAATAAATTTTGTCTACTTTTTCCCCGGTAATGCGCGCGATGTGCCCGATCAAGTTGCTTTCCAATATATTGGAAAAGCGAAAGCGCTTTAAAGGCGCCGATTCTATTTGCACGTGCGTCTGTTTGCTGACGGGATCTTGTGAGCAGGAAACCAGCACTTCCACGCCGGTGTTGAGGAAGTACTCGGTGACAAAATCGATGATTTTGGCTTGCGCCAGCGCCCGTTTTTTCTTGGCGGCATAGACCACTAGGGCAAAAGTACATAACGCCAACAAATTGGCGCTGAGGGCATACAAGGCCACTGAATCCAAACTAAACGTCAATGTAAACATGGCTGTCCTTATGGAGTTCGGCGACTGTTAGCTTAGTGGTGCGCTAGCACTTCACCGGCTTTCAGTTGGTATTGCGTGCCGCAGTAAGGGCAAGCGACCTGCCCAGTTTTAGCTACGTCCAAAAAAACCCTTGGGTGCGATGACCACAATGCTACCTCGCCAGTAGGGCAATGCAAGGGCAAATCTTGGGCTGAGACTATGATGGGTTTTTGCTTAGTCATGGTGAGGTTTATACCAAAGTTAACCAATCGGCATGCTTAGCCGATTTGCCGGTAACGGCATCAAAATACATTTTTTGCAATTGCTTGGTGATAGGGCCGGCTGTGCCTGTGCCTATGCTGCGTCTGTCTAGTTCACGGATGGGCGTCACTTCAGCGGCAGTGCCAGTGAAGAACGCTTCGTCAGCCGAGTAGACTTCATCACGGGTGATGCGTTTTTCTATGACGCTTAAGCCGATTTCTGCGGCCAGCTGGACGATGGTGTCGCGGGTGATGCCTTCAAGGGCGCTGGTAAGGTCTGGCGTATAGAGTTTGCCGTTGCGTATGATGAAGATGTTCTCGCCCGAACCTTCAGCCACAAAGCCATCTACGTCTAACAACAAAGCTTCATCGTAACCGTCGGTGGTGACTTCTTGATTAGCGAGAATCGAGTTGATGTAGTAGCCGCTCGCTTTAGCGCGCACCATCGATACGTTTAC
>CALFXV010000008.1 GCA_937957775.1 uncultured Methylotenera sp.
TACACCAACTCCTATGCTAACGGCACGGTTTCGCGATTTGGGGCAGGCAACGAGTTGCAAGTTGGTAGCATAGGCTTGCAATTGCAAATCCCACTTTATGAAGGTGGCGCGGTGAGTTCTAGGGTGCGTCAAGCAGTGCTAAATAAACAAAAAGCGCTGGACGATTTGGATTTGGTGCGGCGTCAGACCGAACTGGATACGCAGCGTGCATACTTAAATTTAAGCAGCAGCATTGCACAGCTAAAAGCCTTTGACCAAGCCATACTTAGCAGCCAAAGCCAATTGGATGCCACGCAGTTAGGTTACCAAGTGGGCGTGCGCACCAGTGTCGATGTGTTAAATGCCCAGCAACAGTTGTTTAGCGCCAAGCGTGATGCCTTGCAGGCACGCTACAATTATTTAACCAATATCATTCGTTTAAAAACCGCTACAGGCATCGTCGCCGCAGCCGATTTAGTCGACATCAACCAACAGTTGGAATAAACCATGCAGCCTAATCTATTGAATGTGGGCTTAAGTCAGCTGCTCATCGTGGACGTGCAAACGCGATTAATCGGCGTCATGCCAGAAGCGGACATGGCGGCGTGCTTAAAGCAAAGTGGCATATTGGCGCAAGCTGCCGCTTTGTTAGCCGTGCCGATTATTTTGACGGAACAATACCCTAAAGGCTTAGGCCGCACCGATCCGGCCTTGATGGCACATTTGACCGGTGTGTTGCCGGTAGAAAAAACCGCTTTTTCTTGTTTGGCAGAAGCCAAAGTCAAGCGTCAACTTAGCCGCGATCGCTCACAAATTGTCTTGGCTGGCATGGAAGCGCACATCTGCATTTTGCAAACGGCACTGGATTTAATGGCCGCGGGTAAGCAAGTGTGCGTGGCCGAAGACGCCATTATTTCGCGCAGCCCAACTAATAAAGCCAATGCCGTGGCCAGAATGCGCGAGGCCGGATGCATCATCAGCAATACCGAATCCATCGTGTTTGAATGGTTGGGCCGGGCAGAAGGCGATGCCTTCAAAACCATCAGCAAGCTTATCCGTTAGTCTTTTTCAATATCCCTGCAATTAATAGCAGGGATTTCTCTGTGGCACCAAGCGAGGCCTCGCAAAGGCTTAAGCCCTTGGCGCCCATTTCGTTTAGCCGGTTTGGCTGATTCATTAAGGTGAGGAGGGCATCGCTGATTTCTTGGGCGCTGTTAACGCGCAGAGCGGCGCCCTTGGCCACCGCCTCATCAGACGCGTGCTCAAAGTTATGGGTATGCGCCCCCAGCAATACCGGTTTACCCAAGCGCATCGCCTCAATCAAGTTTTGCCCACCGTAAGGCAACAAACTGCCACCGATGAGACACAAGTCGGCACTGGCGTAATAGGCATACATCTCACCCATGCTGTCGCCTAATATCACTTGGGTGCCGCGCATTACGTCCATGCTTAATTGCGAGCGCTTTTCGTAGGCGATGCCACGTCGTTTGAGTAGCGCTTCCACTGGGCCAAAACGTTGCGGATGACGCGGCACGATGACCGTCAGCAAATCGAATATGGGCGTGGCAGCTAGCGCATCCAAGATTAATTCTTCTTCGCCCTCGCGGGTGCTGGCGGCTAAAAATACCGGCCGCTGTCGACCAAACCAGCTACGCCATTGCTCGGCTTTGGCTAGGGTGTCGCTAGGCGGTAAGGCATCGAATTTTAAATTGCCTAGGGTTTCCACATGTTTTGCTCCTAGGCCTTGAAAGCGTTTGGCATCATTCGGCGTTTGCGCGGCAATTAAGCACAAACTTTGCAGACTGTTTTGCGCCAACTTACCCAATTTTGCATAGCCTCTAGCGGATTTTTCCGAGAGCCTGGCGTTGGCTAGCACCACGGGGATCTGACGCTGTTGGCAAGCGGCGAGTAAATTAAACCAAATTTCCGTTTCCAGCAGCACGCTTAAGTCAGGTTGAAAATGCTTTAAAAAGCGCCGCACCATAAAAGGCAAGTCGTAGGGGAGGTAAGCGCGTTGCACGCGATTGCCAAACAGCGCCTCGCTGGTGGCGCGACCGCTAGGGCTGCTGTGGGTGAGCAATAGGCTGCGCTCGGGGTATTGCGCCAGTAAGGCATGGATCAGTGGCGCCGCCGCACGCGTTTCGCCCACCGACACGCAGTGCAGCCAAATGAGGCCAGATTGCCGTGGCAACCTATAAAAGCCAAAGCGCTCACGCCAATGTGGCCGATAGGCCGATTGCTTGATGCATCGTAGGGCCAGCTTGCCGGCCACCAAGGGCAACAACAGATAGAGTAAAGCGCTGTAAAGAAAACGGGGCATGGTGCATTTTCTCACAAAAATACCAAGCGGGTTTTGCTCGACTACCGGGCACGCATAAACTAAAAATTTTTACTAGAAAATTATTTTAATTTATTTTTTTATCAATAATGATAAGCAACTGATTCTGCTGTGTGGCGCTATGCAAATACCGGCGCCATTTGCTTAAAAACACACCAAAATGGTGCAAAAAAAGCGAGCGAATATGGGGTTGACGGCCACAAAATAAAGGCATAAATTGCTGGCTCAGACACAACATCTTGTGCTTTTAGCCAATACCGTTGTCAAGAATAAAAAGTTTTTAATTAAAAATCACGGGCTTAGCGTGGGAGGCGGTATCGCCACCCGCTTAGCTATCCGTTTTAGGGAGAAGCATCCATGCTTAAAGCAGTTGAATCAGCAAGCACGTCGCAGGCAAATTCAGAAAAAGAGATTTCCATACAGCCTGTGTCGCTGGACATCTGGGATAAGAAATACCGTTTAAAAACCAAAAGCGGTGAGCACGTGGATGCCGACATGGATGCCTCCTATGCGCGCGTGGCACGGGCATTGGCGGACGTTGAAACGACAGAAGAAAAGCGTGCTGAATGGCACGAGAAATTTCTATGGGCCTTGCGCCGTGGTGCCATTCCGGCTGGCCGCATTACTTCTAATGCCGGTGCGCTTGAGCACAAACCCGCTACCTCCACCATCAATTGCACGGTGTCCGGCGTGATCACCGACAGCATGGACGACATTTTAGGTAAAGTGCACGAAGCCGGTTTAACCCTTAAAGCCGGTTGCGGCATAGGCTACGAGTTTTCTACCTTGCGTCCAAAAGGCGCGTTTGTGGCCGGTGCCGGCGCTTACACCAGCGGCCCATTGTCCTTCATGGATATCTACGACAAAATGTGTTTCACCGTGTCCAGTGCCGGTGGCCGTCGTGGTGCGCAAATGGCCACCTTTGATATTTCCCATCCAGACGTGACTGACTTTATTAAAGCCAAACGTGAAAATGGCCGTTTGCGTCAGTTCAATTTGTCATGCTTGATCACCAAAGAATTCATGGAAGCGGTGAAAGCCGATGCCGAGTGGAAATTGGCTTTCCCGGTAACAGAAAAAGAAGCCATCGTGGACGGTTTGAATGTCAACGATGCCGAGCAAGTGGTGTGGCGTGAGTGGCCAGTTAAAGGTAAATACTTAACTAAAACCGACGGCGTCGATGCCGGTAAAGTAGCCTGCCGCGTCTATAAAACCATTAAGGCCCGTCGCTTGTGGGATGTGATTATGTCCAGCACATACGACTTTGCTGAGCCGGGTTTTATATTGATCGATCGGGTCAATGAAATGAACAACAACTGGTTCTGCGAAAACATTCGCACCACCAACCCATGCGGCGAGCAGCCTTTGCCTCCTTATGGCGCTTGCTTGTTGGGCTCGGTTAATCTAACCCGCTTTGTTAAGCACCCGTTCACCGATCAAGCGTTTTTTGATTGGCAAGAATACCGTGAGGTGGTGGCCATTTTCACCCGTATGTTGGACAACGTGGTGGAAATTAACGGTTTGCCATTGCAAGAACAACGCGATGAAATCATGCGTAAACGTCGTCACGGCATGGGCTATTTAGGCTTGGGCTCTAGCCTGACCATGATGAAAATGAAATACGGTGAGGAAGAGTCCCTTAAATTTACCGAAGAAGTCACGCGCGTCATGGCCGAAGAAGGCTGGAACGTGGCTGTGCAATTGGCTACAGAAAAAGGCGCGGCGCCTATCATGGAAGAGAAGTTTGAAGTGACCGCGGATATGTTAGCCAAGCGTCCAGAAATGGCCGCAGACGGCATCAAAGTCGGCAGCAAAATTGCCGGTAAAGTGTTGTTAGGCAAATACAGCCGCTACATGCAGCAGTTTCCTGAAGGCTTGCGCAACCAAATCGCCACTAAGGGGGCACGCTTTACGCACCACAGCTCCATTGCGCCTACCGGCACTATTTCCTTGTCATTGGCTAACAACGCCAGTAACGGTATTGAGCCATCGTTTGCCCACCATTACGCCCGTAACGTGATCCGTGAAGGTAAAAAATCCAAAGAGAAAGTCGATGTGTTTTCTTACGAATTGTTGGCCTACCGCGAATTGATTAATGCTAAGGCCATGCCGTTTAGTGAGTTAGAAGACGAAAAATTACCGGACTACTTTTTGGACTCTTCTACCATTCAAGCTAAAGCACACGTGGACATCCAAGCGGCTTCACAAAAATGGATAGACAGCTCGATTTCTAAAACCATTAACGTGCCTACCGATTACGATTTTGAAGATTTCAAAAACATCTATTTGTATGCCTACGACAAAGGCTTAAAAGGTTGCACCACGTTTAGGTTCAATCCAGAAGCGTTCCAAGGCGTGTTGGTGACTGAAAAAGATTTAGAAAACACTACCTATAAATTCACCTTGGATGACGGCACGGAATTGGAAGTGAAAGGCAACGAAGAGATTGAGTACGACGGCGAAATTCACTCTGCGGCCAATCTGTACGACGCACTTAAAGAAGGCTATTACGGTAAGTTCTAAGCAATACTTTTAGAACACAGACCGATTAAGAGGATAAGAACATGGCAACTAAAATTGAAAAGAAAATCGTCGGCTACGCGTTGGTTAACGAGCAAGATAAAAAAGACGCAGAAGTAAAAGCAGCAGAATTAGAAGCACACAAAGCCGCCACCAAAGTGGTGCAATTGGGTGAGCCGCTAAGCCGCCCAGACAAGCTAGTGGGCAACACCTATAAAATCAAAACGCCGGTGACCGAGCACGCTTTGTACATCACCATTAACGACGTGATCATGAACGAAGACACGCCGCAAGAACACCGTCGTCCGTTTGAGATTTTTATTAACTCCAAAAACATGGAGCACTTTCAATGGATAGTCGCGCTAACGCGCGTTATGTCGGCCGTGTTCCGTAAAGGCGGCGATGTCACTTTCTTAGTGGAAGAATTAAAAAGCGTGTTTGAACCGAGTGGCGGCTACTTCAAAAAAGGCGGCAAATTTGTGCCTAGTTTGGTGGCTGAAATCGGTGAAGTGGTGGAGCAGCATTTACAAGAAATTGGCATGCTGAAAAAACCCGGTTTGGATCAACACCAACAAAAATTGGTGGACGAGAAAAAAGCCGAGTACCTAGAAAAGCACGCTAAAGCCGGTGACGAAGTGACGGCCGAAGGCTTTCCTAAGGGCGCGCAATTGTGTGCTAAATGCAATACCAAAGCCGCCATCGTCATGGACGGTTGTTTGACTTGCCTAAATTGCGGCGAGAGCAAATGCGGTTAATGACAGGGCGTGCATTCAGCCCCAACCGTTAGACTAAGGAGCCGTCAGGCTCCTTTTTTATTGACCTTATCTGGCGCACACTTGCCTTGTTAAAGTTAGGTTTAAATTGAAGGGTATTGCTAGGGTGAGAATTAAAACCCCAATTAGTTTAGGGTTGTAGGTTTGCTTACTTTGGGTTTATTGTGTTATGGCTGTAGAAGTTAATGAATTGTAAGTAAAACTCAAATTACTCTTTAGGAGAAATAAATGATTAAAGATTTAAAGCGTTTAAGTAAGACCAGTTTGGTAGCGG
>CALFXV010000009.1 GCA_937957775.1 uncultured Methylotenera sp.
CCGCCGCATCAGGCGTTAAGGAACCGTATACCTCATCGGTGGAGACATGCAAAAAACGCCATGCCTGACGGTCGACTGTGCTTAATTGTGTCCAATAAGCACGCACGGCTTCCAATAAATGAAAAGTGCCCACCACATTGGTTTGAATGAAATCTTCAGGGCCGTGTATGGACCTATCTACATGGCTTTCGGCCGCAAAATTTACGATGGCAGTAGGTTGATACTCATGCAACAACTTACTCAGCAGCGCCTGATCCCCTATGTCGCCATGCACGAAAACATGCTGTGGATTGTGTTGCACGGCCGTTAAATTTTCCAAATTCCCGGCATAAGTCAACTTATCCAAATTCACCACACGGCCTAATCCCAAGCGCAACCATTCAAGCACGAAATTAGCGCCAATAAAGCCCGCCCCACCGGTTACCAAAATTGTTTTAGTCATGCAGATTACTTTCTTATTTTTCAATTGTTGATGATTCCAGGGCCGCCCATAAGCAATCCCCGGATTTATTCAATGCTGCCAGATAAGCCTCATGGGCCTCTAGTTCACTGGCATTAGCTAACATAACGATGCCTGCTTGATTGAATGCAGCCTTGGGTTCAACCGTCTGCGTTGTTTGAGGCTGGTCCATGCTGATCATCAGACTATCTTGCCCGCGCGTCATGGCCATGTACACATCGGCCAACAATTCCGCATCCAATAAGGCGCCGTGCAGGGTACGTTTAGAGTTGTCTATGCCAAAATGCCGGCATAAGGCATCCAAACTATTACGCTGTCCTGGGCGCATTTCTTTGGCTATTTTGAGTGTATCGGTCACCTTAGCGACGATGCTCTCCAAGGGTTTTTGCTCGATCAAACCCAGCTCGCAATTTAAAAAGCCCACGTCAAAGGGTGCGTTATGCATAATCAGCTCGGCATCGGCAATGAAATCCAGCAACTCATTAACAATGTCAGGAAAGCGCGGCTTGTCCTGCAAAAATTCCAAAGAAATACCGTGCACCTCCTGAGCGCCTTGGTCTATTTCACGATCGGGGTTGAGGTAATAATGAAAATGCTGTTTGGTTAATCGGCGGTTGACCACCTCAACCGCGGCAATCTCTATCACCCTATGGCCTTGTGCATGGTACAAACCGGTGGTTTCCGTATCCAAAAAAATCTGCCTCATGATGCTGCCCCCTGCAAAACCTGCTCCACGCCCTTATTAGCCAAACTGTCAGCCCGTTCATTACCAACATTGCCGGCGTGCCCTTTAACCCATATCCATTGCACCGTATGCTGCTGGGTTAGGCCATCTAAAATGCGCCATAAATCATCATTTTTCACCGGCTTTTTATCTGCAGTCCGCCAATTCCTGGCTTTCCAGCCGACTATCCATTCGGAAATGCCTTTCTGCACGTAAACCGAATCCGTGTAAACTTTTGCATGGCAGCTGCGATTTAGCGCCTCAAGGGCGCGTATCACCGCAGTTAACTCCATGCGGTTATTGGTGGTGAGCAATTCGCCTCCAAACAGTTCTTTTTCTTGGCCAGCGTAACTAATCCAAGCACCCCAACCCCCAGGACCTGGGTTGCCCTTGCATGCCCCATCGGCGTAAATTTCTACTGCTTTAGTCGTGCTCATGGTGTTTTGTTTAATGTCTTTCTGGATAAACGGTTAAATTTGTCTCGCGACTTAGTTGGCCTGCCGATGGATTTGGGTCTAGCTGTCAGTAAATTGGTGGCGCCCGATTGTTTCCAATTCGGTTTAATGGGTGTCATGCCGGGCACGCGTTTTTTTGCCACGATAAAATAGACCCCAGCCAACCTCGAAAAGGCATGCTGACCTAGCTTATCCATAAATAACAGGCGCTTATGCCAAGCAATATTTTCAAACGGCGGGACATGGCAACAATTCCGCACGGTGACAACCTCAAAACCCAGTAAGGCTAACCAATCTTTTAAGCGATTCAGGCCTATCAAGCGAGCATGCCATGGGTAATCTAACTGCTTACAAAACAGTTTTTTTATGAACGCACACGCGCCCCAGGCGCTGATGGGATTAAAGCCGGAAATAATCAAATGTCCATCTGGCATCATTACGCGAGCGGCCTCACGCAAGGTTTGGTGTGGTCTTTCACTGAACTCCAGTCTGTGCGGCAAAAGCAATAAATCCAAACTCATTTCAGCAAAGGGTAAAAAATCATCCGTGCACACCACGTTAGCCTGATTTTCGCCATTGTCCATGCCAGCGGCTTCACTAGCTAACGCTTTATAGCGATTGGGCATGCGCGAGTTAGCCAACAAGTCTTGCGGCATAGACCCCACCTGCAGTGCATTAAAGCCAAATAGATCGGATACGGCTTGGTCAAATAAGGGTTTTTCGCTGGCTTGCAAATACTTGCCTGCTGTGGATTTGAACCAATCTTGTATGGGCGCCGCTGCTATTGACATTTAACCGTATAGAACAAATGATAGTGGGTATGCATCATAATGTTCAAATTATACCCATTCCAGCATTTAAGGATAACTATATCTGGCTCATACACAACGGCCAGCAAGCCGTAGCCGTTGATCCAGGTGATGCCCAGCCTGTCATACAAACGCTCAAACAACTCAACCTTAGCCTAAGCGGCATACTCATTACCCATCACCATCAAGACCACATTGCCGGGGTTAGCGCATTAATTAAAGCCTATCCTGATGTAAACATATATGCACCAAAATTAGAGACTTACTCGTTTGCGCACACACCAGTCGATGAAGAACAGCTGGTAGCGCTGGCCGACCTGGGGCTAAATTTTAACGTCATGCACTTGCCAGGTCACACCTTAGGCCATGTGGCCTACTACACCGAAACCAAACTAGGCGATCAATGGCTGTTTTGTGGGGACACCCTGTTTGGCGCCGGCTGCGGCCGTTTATTTGAAGGCACGCCAGAGCAAATGCACCACTCGCTAAAACGCTTAGCTGCCTTAGCCGGCAGCACTCAAGTCTATTGCACTCACGAATACACATTACGCAACATTGACTTTGCCTTGAGCCTGGAGCCAAGCAACCTCACATTGCAAAAACGTAAGCTAGACACGCAAGCGCTGCGCGACAAAGGCATGGCCAGCTTGCCATCCAACATCGAACTGGAACGCGCGACCAATCCTTTTTTACGTTGCCATACCGCTAGCATTCAAGTCGGCAGCGGCTTAAACTCGGCAGATGAGATTGCTGTTTTTAGCAGAATAAGGGAATTAAGAAATGTATATTAATCATATATATAAACAATATATTTAAAGTAAATATTAAATATTTACACCTTGACTTTAAGGTCAATTTTTTTTACTATACGGTCTTACTCAATCAGGGCAAACAACCGCAATTGTCACGCCCACTCACACCTTAAGCCATCATTGACGAATTCTTCTAGCCATATTATCGCCCGCCTTCTTGTAGCAAGCAGCTTATTGTTACCGGTCTCGAAAAGTTATGCTGAATCGAATGTAATCGGCGAGGAAATCACCATCACCGGTGAAGAAGCGAGCAAACTCAGCAATAAAGAGTCAGGCTCACCAGATGCCCTAGCCAACAAAAAAATGCCGGCTAACTTACAAGGCGTCAACATAGACCCATCCCTACGCAATCTAAGCGAGGAAGCCACGCCTGTTATCGTGATAAGCAGCGATGACCTGTGGCAAAGAATTAAAGATGGTTATGCGATGCCGGACTCCACCTCTAACTTAGTTGCAAATCACGAAAAATGGTATAGCACTAGGCCAGACTACATTAGACGCATGGTAGAACGCAGCCAAAAATACTTGTTTCACATCGTAGAAGAAGTGGAAAAACGGGGCATGCCAACGGAAATTGCTTTACTCCCCATGATAGAAAGCGCCTACAACCCCCAAGCCTATTCGAGGAGTCAGGCATCCGGCATTTGGCAATTCATCCCGTCCACGGGCAAGCATTTTGGCTTGCAACAAAATTGGTGGATAGACAACCGACGCAACGTGATCGTGGCGACCGATGCGGCGCTGACCTATTTGCAAAAACTGCATGGCATGTTTGGTTCATGGGATTTAGCCCTGGCGGCCTACAATGCGGGTGAAGGCACCGTAGGCCGGGCGATAGAGCGAAATCGTAGATTAGGTCTAGGCACGGACTATGAAAGTTTAAACTTACCACCGGAAACCCGAAATTACGTGCCTAAATTGCAAGCCGTTAAAAACATCATGACCAACCCGGGCAAGTACGGTTTAAAAATACAAACCATAGCCAACACGGCATACTTCACGCGCGTTTCCGCCCCCGCTCAAATTGACGCGCACCTGGCCGCTAAATTAGCTGAAATCAGTGATGAGGAATTTTTAGCGCTTAATCCAAGCAACAACAGGCCGCTCATAGGCAATAACGATGAAAAACACGAACTGCTGCTGCCCATTCTTGCTGCTCAGACTTTTAGGGATAATTTGGCCAACTACAACAAACCCTTGGTCAGTTGGAAAACCTATTTAGCGAAACGCGGTGAGCGCATGGAGAAAATAGCCGCCAAATTCGGCATACAACTGTCCAAACTGCGCAATGTTAACAACCTACCCAATCAAAATAAAATAAAAAAATCTTCAACCATTTTGGTGCCAAACGGCAACCAAACTGACTTCACGCCCAACGGCAACACGATTAAGACTGCCGAGACCAATAGCGCTTACCCTTTGGATCCAACCTTGTCGCTCAGTGCGGATGCTGCCCTCACGGAAAAAAACCCACTCAATAGCAACGATGAAACGGAACCTAGCAAGGCCAATAACGTCCTACACCTGGTTAAAAAAGGCGAGACCATTTTTGCCATTGCCAAGCTCTACCAAGTTAGCATAGACGATATCGTGAATGCCAATAGCCTGGCAAACCGAGACATTAAAATTGGTCAAACATTGAGCATTAACAATGCGGCAACGCACAACACGCAAACAGAAGCGGCTAAGCTGGAAAGCAATACGAATGAGAAAAAATGGCCTGAGAAAAACAAAGCAAAAGGTAAAAAAAGCAAAGCAAATAAAAATAAGTTAAAAAAAACCAAGACCAATAAATCTCAACATAAAAAACTGAAGAAAAAGCGTAGTCCAAATTCGAAAAAATAATTGATTGATGCCATGTTAATGCCCACACAAATCACACGACACATCCAACTATGGCTAATGGTGTTTGGCTTCTGCATTGTGAGTGCTTGCAGCAATGGTGAAGAGGCTGCAAAAAAATTAAACTCCAACTACGACACTCCTCACCCAGCTAGCCCAGGCGGCACCATGATTGATGCCATGACTGGTGAGCCCAGCGGCTTAATTGCCATGATAGCCGGCGAATCAGCGGCGTCGGCGATTGCCGGCAATATCTTTAACAGCCTGCTTAAATACGACAAAAATTTAGACCTAACCGGTGAGCTTGCCCAGTCTTGGGAAGTATCGGCTGACCAACGCACCATTACCTTTCATTTAAAGCCCAATCTCAAATGGGCGGACCAGCAGCCCTTAAGCAGTGCAGACGTTTTGTTTACTTGGCAAAAAGTAACGGATGACAACACGCGCACGCCTTATGGCTCGGATTTTAAATTAGTTAGCAAAGCCGAAGCGCCTGATGCGCAGACATTTAGAGTAACCTACGCCGTCCCCTACGCGCCTGCTTTAGATACATGGGCAGGCTTGCACATCCTGCCTAAGCACTTATTGCAAGACCAAGACATTAACAACACGGCTTTTGCACGCCATCCGGTAGGCAGTCACTATTACAAACTGTCGGATTGGAAAAATGGCCAATACTTAAAATTAAGCCGCAACCCTCACGCCAGCCAAGGCCAAGCCAATATAGAGCACTTGCTTTCTCGCATCATTCCGGACAAAGCGGCTCAATTTTTGGAACTCAGT
>CALFXV010000010.1 GCA_937957775.1 uncultured Methylotenera sp.
ACACGGACATGTTGTGGCGTATTACTCGGCGCACGGCTCCAATTCGGGGCGGAAAAGCAGCGCGCTTCGGAGTCTGCAACATTCAGGTCGTGGAGGGGGGCGCTGCGGAGGGCGGATGGCTGGCAAATAAACCGTCTATAAAATTGCTCTTATGCTCGGCGCTTAAACGGACAAAGGTTTCTTGTAAGGTGACGGCAGCGGCTGGGTCGTAACCGGCTTTTTTCATGTAGCGCATGCCGTGTAAATCCGATTCGCTTTCCGCATCGCGGCCGTATTTGGTGCTTACCAATTGCGCGCCCACTTGCGCACCACCGACAATTAAATTGGCGTAGTCGCTATTTTGCGCGCCTATGCCTACCGCTATCATGGCGCCTTGCAAGAGTATGCCGCGTTCCATGTCTTTAGCCCCATGCCTAGCCGCGGCATGCACCATCTCATGACCCATGACGGCAGCCAATTCAGCCTCGCTGTTTAATTCATAGAGCAAGCCGCGATTGAATGCAATTTTGCCGCCAGGCATGGCCCATGCGTTGGGGGTGGAATCGTTGATGATGCTAAATTCATAAGGCAATTTGCGGTCGGATACGGCAGCCAATTTATTGCCCACGCTTTGCACGTAGGCGGTTAATTCTGCGTCCAAGGTGTAATCGCCGCCTTGTGCTTGCCGCGTTGGCCCGTAATTTTTTTTGCCTATGGCAATTTCTTGCGATTCCGAGACGAGTTGCAATTCCCTTTTTTTGGTCACCGGATTGGTGCCGCAGCCTGGCGACGTCAAGCCCAACGCAATGACTAGGCTTAGCAATGCTTGTTTGCTGGCGGGTTTGAGCAGTTGGCGTTTTAGCATGGCGGCATTCCTTGTTGGGCTAGCTAGACTTGGTAGAGGCCATGCTGTGCAATGTAATCGAGCACGCAGTCTGGCGTTAAATAGCGTGCCGACTGACGGGTTTTTAATTGTTCACGAATGGCGCTAGAGGAAATCGCCAAGGGCGTAATGGCTTGCATGGTAATCAAGCCAGCCGTCGCACTTTGCAAATCCATGGCATTTTCCGTGTAGTGGTCTTGTAAGAACGTCACCAGCTCTGGATTTAAGCCGGTCGATACGTCATTGTCTGGTCTGGCTACTAGCGCTATGTGACATAGCCGTATGATCTCTTTCCACTGATGCCAACGGTTAAATTGTTTAAAGGCGTCGCTGCCTATGAATAAGACCAAGCTGTCTTGCTCGCCCAGTTCGCTGCGCAAACTGCGCAAGGTGTCTAGCGTGTAGGATGGCCCAGTTCGCTTGAGTTCGCGATCATCCAATTGAAAATTGGGGTTGTTGGCGATGGCGAGTTGCACCATGGCGCAGCGGTCTATGGCTGAAGCGCTGGGTTGGCTTTTGAGTGGCGGCACGGCGGCCGGGATGAATTTGACGGTGTCCAATGCCAGGGCTTGTGCCAGCTCTTGCGCCATGCCTAAGTGGCCAAAGTGGATGGGATCAAACGTCCCGCCTAGCAAGCCTATGCGGGCCATTTATGCTCGAACTTGACCGTCGCCCAACACAATGTACTTGAGTGAGGTCAAGCCTTCCAAGCCGACTGGGCCGCGTGCATGCAATTTGTCGGTGGAGATGCCTATCTCCGCGCCTAAACCGTATTCAAAGCCATCGGCAAAACGGGTTGATGCATTGACCATGACGCTGCTGGAATCCACTTCGCGTAAGAAGCGCCGGGCTTTGCTGTAATTTTCCGTGACGATGGCTTCGGTGTGCTGCGACGAGTGCTGGTTAATGTGCACTATGGCTTCGTCTAAGCCGCTGACCACTTTGCAGGAAATAATCGCCGCTAAATACTCGGTGTAAAAATCTTCTTCGCTGGCGGCTTTGGCTTGTTTGACCAAGGCGCAGGTTTCTTTGCAACCGCGAATTTCGATGCCGTGTTGGCTGAGCATGTCGGCTAGTTTAGGCAGCATGCT
>CALFXV010000011.1 GCA_937957775.1 uncultured Methylotenera sp.
TGATGTGAGGCAATACTTTTACGTATAAGTGCTGCGTTTCTTTTTGTAAATTGGTTTCACCTTTAATTGACACGTCAGCCGCAGGCCCTGACATGACAAAGTCATCGCTGTAAATGACGCCGGAATTAATTTTTGCACTGGCTTTGATTTTATCAAAGGCGAAGCCATTGCTAAACAAGTCTCTGAAATCCAGGGACAAGCGCCGCGGTAAGCTTTGCAAGCTGAGTAAGCCTAATAGACGACCTACCCCAGGCTGCACCTTAAGGATCTGGCCTTTTTTCATTTCTAACTGCAAATTGCCATTGATTTCGACAGGGTTAAAGACGTAGGGGTTGCCCGCCCATTGCAGTTGGCCGTTTAGGCTGCCTTCCCCTCTTTTGACGGTATTTGGATGGCCAAGGTTCTTTAATGTTTCACCTAAATTTTTAATGTCCCAGCTGACGTTTAAGTAGGTGCTGGGGTTTTTTTGCCAATTATTCCATTGCCCGTCTGCGCTGATGCTGCTCTCTGGGTTGCTGAGTTTAAGTTTTTGGATAGCCCAATTGTTATTCTGCGGGTAGGCAATCAATTCCATGGCGCCTAGGTTTTTGTTATCCCATTCAAAGCGCTCGGTGGCGATATCCAAGGCAGGGTAAGAGCTGCCCCCGACGTCCTTGCTGGCCGTTTTAATCTTATTTGGGCTGGCCTCAGGAATGGATAAATGGCTCAAGCGCGCGTTTAGCTTGTTGTCATTTGTGTAATTCAGGTCGCCGCTGAGTTCGCGGCTTTGCACGGTGACACTCAAACCGGCTTTTGTCGGGTTATTGATGACTTTTAGTTGGTGGATGCGCCGCTCAAATATATCCAAGGTATTGATCTTAAGTGCTATTTTTTGGATGGGTGGGGCGCTACCTGAGCCTAATTCACCACTGAATTCTTGCATGACGCGGCGCCAAGCGTCGGCGTCTAAATAGTCCAAGCTGCCACTTAACTGCAGCCCTTTGACCTTGATTAAATCGTATTTTGGGTTGAGCTCATCGTTGCTAGTTGGGTCATTATTGAAGCGCACGTTAGCCCGATCGAATTTTAATTGGCCGTTTTCTTTAGTGCGCACGACTTGAGCAAATAATTTACGGCCTAATGCCACAGTCAGTGCATCGTTGTTTAGAGATTGATTTTTGTCCACGCGTAACATCAAGCGCTCGTTGCTGGCTTTGTTAAAAGGAACAGGCAGGCGTGAGCTTAAACCGACTAGATCGCTGCGTATGGCGATGTTAACCAATGGTTTTTGGATGGTGATGTCGCTTTGCCAATTGGCGCTGCCAGACAAATAGCCGGCCGCTTTAGCCAAATTGCCTTTAGGGTTTTGATTCAGCAACACTTGCCGTATCGCCGCGTCGTTCATTTTACCTTTGGCATTGATGCGTATGATTTTGTCTTTAGCCGAGCTTAAGTTAAAGCTAAGCGGTGAACCAAATGCAATGGCGTTAATGTTCTTTGCCAATAAACTGCTCTCGGTAAATTCAAGTGTGCCATTGATAGCGTTGAGTTTAGGGATGTTTGGCTCGTCCATGCTGCCATTGCTGATAAGGTAGCTGCCTTGGTATTTGGCTGCGTCTAAATCGTTCATGGGAATGGTAAGCTTGAGGGTTAATTTTCCCTGGCCGCTGGTGATGAGATCCTCGGTAAAGCCTTGAGTGGCCTCCTGCACGGGGCTTTTGTTGACGAATTTGACGCCTTCGGCCACCGGTCCTTTGTAGATGCTGTCTATGTGCAGCATGGGTTCAGCGGCATCCAGCTGCGGTATGACCACTTTACTTTTGACGATTTGATTGCCAAGCAAGTGCCCAGAAAAAGCATTCAATTCCATGCGCTTGCCCTCAAACAACATGTCTAAACCCAGGTCTTCTATGACAGGCCAACCCGTGCCGTACTCCATGAGCGAATGGCTCAATTTGGCCGTGACACGAAATTGGCCTAGATGGGGCAGCTGTTTATTTTGTTTGTCGACAAAAGGAAAGTCTGCCAAGCGGCCTTTGATGACCACATTGACGTCTTCTAGTTGCCCGCTCAGTATGGACGTGTCCAACCAGTGCAGGGTGGTTTCGCCCAGGGCCTTAGGGTAATAGCGCAATGCGTATTTGGCATCGGCTTTGGCTAGGCGGGCTTTTAAATCTAAATAATCACCTTTAGCGCTGTCCATTACGTATTCTGCATTGACTGTCGCAGACAAATCGGGATTGCTAAAATTTAATTGATCGACGTGAATCTTGGTGATCAAATCATTGTGGCTCCAACTGATGCTGCCATTGAGGCTATCCACCGCAGTGGGATAGCGCAATGTGGAGGTCAAGTCTAACTTGGCATTGGCGGTGCTTAATTGCAGTTTACCGGCATGTTGATTGGCGCTGATGGTGCCGCTTAAATTGCTAAAGCCAGGCATGGTTTCATGCGCGGCCAGGTTTAAATTTTGAAACTTAGTTTGCACTTGGTAGCCACTGGTTTTACCTAAGTTGGTTTGCCAGTTTAAGTTCAGCTCGCTGAGCTGCCCGCTGGGGCTAAGCTGCTTAATCTTGTCTTGCCAATTCTGCGGGATGGGGAGTTGCGCTGCGTGCGCCTGCAGCATGGCCAAATCCAATTTAGCCAATTGCACTTTAAGCGTGTCGTTCGCCGATTTGCTTTTAAGGTAATGCACCGTGGCATCCTGCATACTTAAGCCCAAGTTGCTTTGTACGCTTAAATGCTTGGCGCTATAGGTTTCATCGGTATCGGTTTTAGCCCAGGCCAGTTCACCGCTTAAGCTGCGCATGCTTAAGCCGGTATTTTGGGCGGGCAGATCCAATTGCAAATCCCTTAAGGCCAGTGTGCTAGTCATGCTATGCCATTGTTGGTTTTCAAAAGCCATGATCAGCTTGACGTCGCCGCGACCATTTTTTAGCGCCACGTTAGGGCTGAGTAAGCGGTAATCGACCCAAGCTTGGTAAGCCATTAAGTCTAGGTTTGTAATGGATAACTCCAGTTGGCCAGACCAGTCGGCTAGCCGACTAACGTCGCTGCCATAAAGCCGGGCGTGCAACAAAATAGGCGCGCTGGTGCCGCTCGAAGGTAAGGCGCTGAGGCTGATTTGATGGCTTTTAAGCAAACGCTTCCAAGGTGGGCTTTGCACCGTTAAGTTGAGCTTGTCTAAACTCAAAGTCGGGGCGCCGCGCAGCTCGTCTATCCAGACCACTTTGGCGTCGCTGACATTGAACGCGCTTTGACGCAGAAGCCAATTGGCCAATTCCGGTTTGGCCGGCCCCTGCATGCTGATGCCAGCGACAAAAAGCTCACCCTGGGCGTTACGCCTAATGGTGAGTTCGGGGGCATGCAAACTAAAGTTGGCTAGGCGTGGCTCAAGCAAGAGTAGGCTAAGCCAAGATAAGCTTAAGTCGGTGTTTTTAAGTTGCAGGGCGGGGCGATTTTGCGCGTCGTATAAATTAATGTCTGATACGACAAAGTGTGGGTTAATGCCTTGCCAACCCACTTGAATTTGCCCTATGACTATTTTTTGCTGAGCGAGCTTGCTGGTGAATTGCGCGATGTCATTTTTATAGTGGTTGATGTTAGGGAAAAGCCAAAACTCGATGCACAAGGCGGCAGCAATTAAAACGACGGCAATGCTGCTGATTAGCCAAAAGGCAAGGCGGTAAACCAACAGCAGGGACTTTTTTACCATATAGACTGGCTTGGGCTTTAATTGGATTAAGTTGCATCTTACATTCTACTGCAATAGCCATCATAACAAACAAATTGTCGGGTGTTTAATAGGCGTCAACGGCGAAGTGAATTTATTTTAGAATAGCGACTTTGTCCTTTAGAATGTCGCCTGGCTCGGATACCCCGACGCCCACCTAATTTAAGCGCTGATCTCTTGATTCAATTCAAACAACTCACTTTAGTTCGTGGTCTAAAAACCCTGATTCAAGGGGCGACATTGCAACTGCACCCTGGCCATAAAGTGGGCTTAACCGGTGCCAACGGTGCCGGCAAATCCTCTTTATTTGCTTTGCTGCGCGGTGAAATGCAATTGGAAGCGGGCGATTTGGACATGCCTGCCAGTTGGGTGATTGCCCACGTTGCGCAAGAAACGCCAGCGCTGGCCATGCCTGCGATAGAGTTTGTCTTGGACGGCGATGCCGAGTTGCGCCAAATTGAAGCGGCCTTGGCCGCGGCTGAAGCATCCCAGCAGGGCGAGTTAATCGCCGAATTGCACCACCGCTTACTCGATATAGAGGGTTACGCAGCTAAAGCGCGGGCGGCCGAGTTGCTAAGCGGTTTGGGCTTTAGCCAAGCCAATTTGCAGCAAGCGGTGGCGACCTTTTCCGGTGGTTGGCGGGTGCGTTTGAATTTGGCGCGGGCCTTAATGTGCCGCTCCGATTTGTTGTTGCTCGATGAGCCGACTAACCATTTGGACTTGGATGCGGTGATTTGGTTGGAGGGCTGGCTGCAATCTTACCGTGGCACCTTGATATTGATTTCTCATGATAGGGATTTTTTAGACGCCATCGTCAATCACATCGCGCACATAGAACAGCAAACCCTGACCTTGTACCGCGGTGGCTACTCCGATTTTGAGCGGCAACGTGCGGAAAAACTGGCCTTGCAGCAAGCCTTGTTCGAGAAGCAACAGCGTAAAGTTAGCCATTTGCAAAGCTACATAGATCGCTTCCGGGTGCAGGCGACCAAAGCGCGGCAAGCGCAGAGCCGCATCAAGGCCTTGGAGCGCATGGAAATGATTTCAGCTGCGCACGTGGACAGCCAATTCAATTTTGAATTTAGAGCGCCCTTGGCCGCGCCCGATCCGCTCTTGGTGTTGGATGAGATGGCGGTGGGTTACCAAGGGGTCGCATTGATTAAAGACATCGTCTTAGCCATCAGACCGGGCGAGCGCATAGGCTTATTGGGCCGTAACGGCGCCGGTAAGACCACCTTAATAAAATTGCTGGCCAAAGAGTTGGCGCCATTAAATGGCAAGCGCGTGGAAGGCAAGGATTTAAACATAGGTTACTTTGCTCAACACCAATTGGAGCAGCTGCGTTTAGATGAGTCACCATTGCAGCACATGATGAAGCTGGACCCGTTGACGCGCGAGCAAGAGCATTTGAATTTTTTAGGCGGCTTTGATTTTAAAGGCG
>CALFXV010000012.1 GCA_937957775.1 uncultured Methylotenera sp.
TTGGGCACGCAGCTGGATTCTTTCCCAGGACGCCGGTAACGCCCGCATGCAAGAAATTGCATCCGCCATTCAACAAGGCGCAGCGGCTTATTTAGCGCGCCAATACAAAACCATCACGGTGGTTGGCATCGTATTAGCTGTGTTAATCGGCTTATTTTTAGGCACCACCACGGCCATCGGCTTTGTGATTGGCGCGGCACTATCCGGTGCTTGCGGCTTCATAGGCATGAACGTGTCGGTCAAAGCCAACGTTAGAACGGCGCAAGCGGCCACCGGCGGCATTGCCCCGGCACTGGACGTGGCCTTTAAGGGCGGCGCCATTACTGGCATGCTGGTAGTGGGCTTAGGCTTACTGGGCGTAGCCGGTTTTTACGCCTACATGCTGTCCGTGACCCCAGTCGAGCAAGCCGTGGATTTAAATCCATTAATTGGCTTGGCTTTCGGCTCCTCTCTAATTTCCATCTTCGCCCGTTTGGGCGGCGGCATTTTCACTAAGGGCGCAGACGTAGGCGCAGACTTGGTGGGTAAAGTTGAGGCCGGCATCCCAGAAGACGACCCTCGCAACCCAGCCGTGATTGCCGATAACGTCGGCGACAACGTGGGCGATTGCGCAGGCATGGCGGCCGACTTGTTTGAAACCTATGCCGTGACGCTTATTGCCACCATGGTATTAGGCAGCTTGCTACTAACCAGCGCCGGCGAAGACGGCATCATCTACCCATTGATGTTGGCTGCGGTGTCCATCATCGCATCCATCATCGGCTGTTTCTTTGTAAAAGCCTCTCCAGGCATGAAAAACGTCATGCCAGCGCTATACAAAGGCTTGGCAGTAGCTGGCGGTTTGTCTTTGGTGGCGTTTTACTTTGTTACCACAAAAATGTTCCCAGAAGGCTTGATGGCTGGTGATTTAGCCATTTCCGCCAATCAATTGTTTGGTGCTTGCGCGGTAGGTTTAATCCTTACTGCGGCTTTGGTTTGGATTACCGAGTACTACACCGGCACCGATTACGCGCCGGTTAAGCACATTGCTCAAGCGTCCACCACCGGCCACGCCACCAACATCATTGCCGGTATCGGTATTTCCATGAAATCCACCGCATGGCCAGTGCTGTCTGTTTGTTTGGCCATTTTTGCTTCTTACCATTTAGGTGGTTTGTACGGTGTGGCGGTGGCTGCAACCTCCATGTTAAGCATGGCCGGTATCGTGGTGGCCTTGGATGCATATGGCCCCATCACCGATAACGCTGGCGGTATTGCTGAAATGTCTGGCTTACCCAAATCCGTGCGTGACGTGACCGATCCATTGGATGCGGTAGGCAACACCACCAAAGCCGTTACCAAAGGTTACGCCATTGGTTCAGCCGGTTTGGCTGCTTTAGTTTTATTTGCTGACTACACGCACAAGTTAGAAGGTGCGGGCATGGTGGCTAAATTTGACCTAAGCGATCCTATGGTGATTATTGGTTTATTCATAGGCGGCTTGATTCCGTTCTTGTTTGCTGCCATGGCGATGGAAGCCGTTGGCCGCGCAGCCGGTGCCGTGGTGGAAGAAGTGCGTCGCCAGTTCCGCGACATCAAAGGCATCATGGATGGCAGCGGTAAGCCAGAGTACGGCAAAGCGGTAGACTTACTGACCACGGCCGCTATTAAAGAAATGATGATTCCATCCTTGCTTCCAGTAGCCGTTCCGGTAGCCGTTGGTTTGCTATTAGGGCCAGTGGCTTTAGGTGGCATGCTCATGGGCACCATCGTTACCGGTCTATTTGTCGCCATCTCCATGTGTACCGGCGGCGGTGCTTGGGATAACGCCAAAAAATACATAGAAGATGGCAATCACGGCGGCAAAGGTTCAGAAGCCCACAAAGCGGCTGTAACCGGCGATACCGTTGGCGACCCATACAAAGACACGGCCGGCCCTGCGGTTAACCCTTTGATCAAAATCATCAACATTGTTGCCTTGCTGATTGTGCCTTTATTGCACATGTAAGCGATACGGTACTTAAGCGAACTGTTAACTCGCTTAGACCCAATTAGGTGATAAAGAATAGGCTGGCCTTCGGGCTGGCCTTTTTCTTAAATAAGCATTGCAAAAGGGAGTCTAGAATGAAAGACAGCTTAATCGTCGGCCTACGCTACCAACATAGTTTTCTGGTGAGCCGGGCGAAAACCGTGCCGGCCATCTACCCAGAATCAGCGGATTTTTTAAGCATGCCCGAGGTGTTTGCCACCGGCTACTTAGTTGGCTTTCTAGAATGGGCGTGCATCTTAGCAATTAAACCGCATTTGGATGGCCCTCAAGAACAAACCGTGGGCACGCACATCAACGTCAGTCACCTAGCGGCCACGCCGGCGGGCATGACGGTGACCGCGACCGTGGAGTTGTTAGCGGTGGAGGGGAGAAAATTGGTATTTGCGGTAGAAGCCGACGACGGCGTGGATTTGATTGCCAGCGGCACCCACGAACGGCACAGCATTAATAGGGAAAAGTTTGACGCTAAATGCCTAGCTAAATTACAAGCGAGGCAAAACTAAAAGCCAGCTTAAAGCACCTGCAGAATGTCGTTGGCAATGTCGGCCGGTTTTTCACCGTAATCCACGTACAATCGAATCTTGCCCGTTTTATCAAACACGTACATG
>CALFXV010000013.1 GCA_937957775.1 uncultured Methylotenera sp.
GCACTGGTCGGATTGATCAACGATTACTTCGGCGAAGGCGAATAAACGCATGAGCTTTACCCTCCACGGTCTTGGCGTTTCCGGTGGCATTGCCATCGGTCAGGCACAGCTGTTGTCACATGCGACGCTGGAGGTTGCCCACTTAACGTTACCTGCCCGTCAGGTAGAAAAAGAAGTGACCCGCTTTGAAGCGGCTGTTGATCGTGTGCGCACCGAACTGGATGATCTGCGCAATGAAATGGCCGAATCGGCTGCCGAAATGCGCGCCTTCATCGATGTGCACGCACTGATTCTGCAAGACCCGGAACTGGTTGATGTACCCAAGACGCTGATTCGTGAACGTGGCTGCAATGCCGAATGGGCATTGGTGCAGCAGATGGATTATCTGGTGAAGCAGTTCGATGCCATTGATGATCCGTACTTGCGCGAACGCAAGGCTGACGTGGTCCAGGTGGTTGAGCGGGTCATCAAGGAATTGATGGTTGCGGCGATTAGCTTTTCTTCATTGTGGGCTGGGATCAAAACCGTCACTGTGACTTCTCCGTAGAAGGCGCCTCGAGTTCGATCCATCAGAACCCAGGGTGACAGTTTTTTGTGCGTCTTGTCATGCGAGCGTCGTGAGAGATTCGCATCCCTGATTTCCAAGCCAACGAAAGCAACCACCACGGTTGAACCTATAGCTATCGCGGCAATGACGGCAAAAAGCGGGGGAGTTTGCCAACTGTAATTGATGGAAAGATTTTCGAGCACCGGGAAACTGACCACGGGCTCTTGCGTTGTTTCTGCAGTACTTTGCAGGGTGAAATAAACCACCACGAAGGCTAGTACCGAAATTGCCAACACCAGCAAGCCAATTTTCACCGGAGTGCGGATGTCCTGGCGAGAGTAAAAGCCAGGCGCCAAAATTTTCACCAAGATAAGCCCAAGCAATCCCACACTGTAAGCAATTAAGGCTTGCTGGGTCATCAGCACGTCCAAGCCAGTGAATTTACCGTAGTGGAACAAGGCCACCACCAAGGGCGCGGACAACACCGCCAAGGCCACCGCGGATGGCGCAGCCAATAAAAACGTTAGGCGCAAACCCCAATCCAATAATTGCGAGTATTCCTTGTGGTCTTTACTGGCATAGGCTTTGGATAAACTGGGCAGCAATATGGTGCCTAAAGCCACGCCCAACACTCCGGAGGGAAACTCCATCAATCTATCGGCGTAATACAACCAACTGACGCTGCCGGTGACTAAAAACGAGGCAAAAATGGTATTAATAATTAATGAAATTTGCGCGATCGATACGCCCAATACGGCCGGCCCCATCAGTTTCAATATGCGCTTCACGCCTTCGTCGTAACTGCCATCCGGGCGTTTTAGTTCGAACTTAGGCAACAAGCCAATTTGTTTAAGAAAAGGAATTTGGAATAGCAATTGCAAGAAGCCACCGAAAAAAACCGCCCACGCCAAGGCCTTAATCGGTTCCGCAAAGCGATCGGCAAAAAACAAGACCGCGCCTATCATGGTGACATTAAGCCAAACCGGCGTGAATGCCGGTATGCCGAATTTGTTGTAAGTGTTGAGCACGCCGCCGGCCATGGAGACCAGGGAAATAAAGAAAATATAGGGGAAAGTAATGCGTAGCAATTCCACCGTCAGTTGCATTTTAGCTTGGTCCGCGGTGAACCCGGGGGCAATCACGGCCACGATAAAAGGCGCTGCCAGCATGCCCAATAAGGTCACGCCAACTAGAATTAGGCCCATCCCAGTGGCCACCTGATTGATTAACCCGTGGGTTTCAGCAAACGTACGCTGGCTTTTGTATTCCGCCAAAATGGGCACAAAGGCTTGACTAAAGGCGCCTTCTGCTGAAATTCGGCGTAATAAATTGGGGATTTTGAATGCGACGATAAAGGCATCGCTGACCATGCCGGCGCCAAATAGCCTGGCAATCAGCGTATCCCTGACGAAGCCCAGGATACGTGAGATAAAAGTCATGCTGCCAACTTTGGCGAGGGCGTTAAGTAGGTTCATTGGCAGGGCTGTAAAGGTTAATAAAATAGTGGGCTAAACGCATACCACGTGATTTTAACATGCCAGCCTCTATCAGGCAGTAAATGGCCGGGTAAATGACTGGGATATTTAGCTTATTTTAACTTGCAATACTTTTATAAAATGGCTATTATTGCGGGCTTCGTATTTTGAATAGCTTTTAGGCGACTTTTAGGAAAAAACACAGATGGCAAATACCGCACAAGCAAGAAAACGTGCTCGTCAAGCAGTAAAGCAACGCGCTCACAATGCAAGTTTGCGCTCTACTTTGCGTACCGCGATCAAAAAAATCATTAAAGCAGTGGAAGCCGGCGACAAAACAGCCGCGGTAGCTGCTTACAGCGAAAACGTGAGCGTGATTGACCGTATTGCGGACAAAAACATCATCCATAAAAACAAGGCGTCACGTCATAAAAGCCGCTTAAACGCTGCAATTAAAGCAATGGCTGGCACAGCCGCACCGGTAGCGAAAAAAGCAGCTAAACCTGCCGCTGCTCCAAAAGCGAAAGCCGCTGCAGCGCCTAAAGCTAAAGCTGCACCTAAGGCTAAAGCAGCCGCTGAGCCTAAAGCGAAAGCCGCTCCAAAAGCTAAGGCAGCGCCTAAAGCAAAAGCCGAATAAGCTTAAAACGCACGAAAAAAGCCGAACGCTAGTTCGGCTTTTTTATGCCCGGCAATCGCCGATGCGGCTTTTTATTGCTGGGCTTTAATTAGCTATGTTAAGTAGCTATGTTAAGTACCAATGTTCAATTCGGTGCGCACTTGCATGGCCAACTTAATCGCCTCATCGCGGTTGGCACTGAGCACGGTGTAATGGCCCATTTTTCGGCCAGCGCGTGCGGCCTGTTTACCGTACAAATGCATTTTCAGTTGCGCTTGGGCCAAGGCCGCTAACCAGGCCGGCGCCTCGTCGGCCGACGGCCATATGTCGCCTAACAAATTCACCATGACCGCCGAACTGTGCTGCTTAGCGCTGCCTAAAGGCAAGCCGGTTAGGACGCGCACTTGCTGTTCAAACTGATTCGTTATGCAGGCATCTATCGTGTAATGCCCTGAATTATGTGGGCGTGGTGCCATCTCGTTAACCAACAACTCGCCGTCGCAAACAAAAAACTCCACCCCCAATACCCCGGTGTAGTCGAGCTTTTCCGCCACCATGCTGGCTAACTTTTGCGCTTGGTGACTGATGGCGTCGCTGCCCCGTGCTGGCGCAATGGACACATCCAATATGCCGTTTAAATGGCTATTTTCCGCGGTAGGGAAGCTGGCCACGTTACCGTGTGCATCACGGGCCAAGACCACCGACACCTCGTAATCCAATTTAAGCATTTTCTCTAACACGCACTCTTCATGCTCAAACGCATTGAACGCGGTCAAGGCTTCTTGCTGGTTGCTGACACGCGCTTGGCCTTTGCCGTCGTAGCCAAAACGCGCCACTTTCAAGATGGCCGGGTAAATCGCATCGCCGTCGGCTGGCAGGTCTTCGGCCTGATTAATAACAACAAAAGGCGCAACCGGCAAGCCGGCTTGCTTAAGAAAATTCTTTTCGCTGACACGGTGTTGCGCTATCGCCACACTGTAAGCACTGGGGCGCACAGGCTTGATGTCAGCCAATAGGGACAACGATTCCGCTGGCACATTTTCAAATTCAGTGGTGATGGCGGCGCAAGTGTTAGCCAATTTCAATAAAGATCGGAAGAGCACACGTCTGAACTCCAGTCACACAGTGGTATCTCGTATG
>CALFXV010000014.1 GCA_937957775.1 uncultured Methylotenera sp.
CTGCAAAACATCAAGCTGCTTAAAGGCCCGCAATTTTTACACATCGTCACGCAAAAAGGCAAAGGTTTCGAGCCTGCTGAAGAAGACCCAAATAAATTCCACGGCATAGGCAAATTCGATCCGTGCAATGGCGACCTGCTAGCTAATGCCGGTAAAAAAACTTACACGCAAGTCTTTGGCGACTGGCTAGTCGACATGGCGGCGCAAGACGAGCGGCTAATTGGCATCACCCCAGCCATGTGCGACGGTTCTAGCCTGAACGCTTTTGCCGCACAATACCCACAGCGTTATTTCGATGTGGGTATCGCCGAGCAACATGCCTTAACCTTTGCCGCCGGCATGGCCTGCGACGGATTAAAGCCAGTGGTGGCCATCTACAGCACCTTTTTACAGCGCGCTTACGACCAATTGGTGCACGACATAGCCTTGCAAAACTTACCGGTATTGTTGGCCATAGACCGGGCTGGCTTGGTCGGTGCAGACGGCCCTACCCATGCCGGCAGTTTCGACTTAAGCTATTTAAGGTGCATCCCTAACGTACTGATCATGACGCCCAGCGATGAAAACGAATGCCGACAAATGCTATACACCGGCTACCAATACGATGGCGTGGCGGCTGTACGTTACCCACGCGGCAGCGGAACTGGCGCAGTCGTAGAGCAATCCATGCAGCTCATCCCCATAGGCAAGGGCGAAATCAAACGCCTAAGCTCGGTTAAAGAATCCAAAAAGAAAGTTGCCATACTAAGCTTTGGCAGCATGCTGGCAGCCTGCCTGCAAGCCGCTGAAAAACTGGATGCCACCGTCGTCAATATGCGCTTTGTCAAACCATTGGATCTTGAGCTTCTGAAGTCTTTGGCGCAAGACCATGATTATTTTGTGACAATTGAAGATGGTGTGATTCAGGGTGGTGCTGGTAGTGCGTGCTTGGAAGCGCTCTCCGCTATGGGTATCAATAAGCCCCTATTGCAACTAGGTCTTCCAGATGAATTCGTGGAGCATGGCGATTACAAACTCTTGATGAGTAAATGCGGCCTGGACTCTGAGGGGATTGCAAAGGCTATTTCCCTGCGTTTTCCAGTAAAAACTGCTGCAAATCCTGTGGCCGCAGGCAAATAAGTCATTTTTGCCTGAAAATAGAGCTATGAACGACATCAACACCGCCTTTCTCAAACCGCAAGCCATGCCGGATATTCAGTCCTCGCATGATGAGCGTGCTTTGCCAATTGAGCAGGTGGGGATTCGGGGATTGCGTCATCCATTAAGTATTCGCACTCAGACAGGCGTAATGCCTGCTGTTGGTAATTTTGAAATGGATGTGGCTTTGCCTGCGCATGTGAAGGGCACTCACATGTCTCGCTTCATTGCGCTTCTGCAAAAACACAATGAACCTATTGATAGTTCATCCGTGGTTGCCATGGTGCGTGAGATGTTGCCATTACTGAATGCAAGTGAAGGCCGTATTCAATTTACATATACACACTTTGTAAAAAAAGCCGCGCCTGTATCCGGTGTTGAAAGTTTGATGGATTACGAGGTAACTTGGACTGCAAAGGCAAAGCAAAATGCGTCCGGTGCAATTGATGTTGAGTTAAACCTACGCGCTCTAGTTCCGGTGATGAGTTTGTGCCCCTGCTCTAAAGAGATTTCGGAGTATGGCGCGCATAATCAACGATCGCACGTGACCATGTCAGTAGAGCTTGATTCGCAGACTAAGATGACGGTAGAAGATTTAGTTGCAGCC
>CALFXV010000015.1 GCA_937957775.1 uncultured Methylotenera sp.
AACGTGTGACCCTCCCCTTAGGAGGGGGATGCTCTATCCACTGAGCTACGGGGGCGTGGCCATAAGCTATGCGCATTGTAGAGAAGTCAAAATCCGCGCACAAGGTAAATCATGCTATTACTGGGCGCACGGCTTTATTTGATGCACACGGCGCGAACTTGATGCATGTCGGTTAAGCCTAGCAAGACCTTCTCTATGCCGTCTTGCTTTAAGGTGCGCATGCCTTCATCTAGCGCGGTTGCAACGATGTCGGCCACCCTAGCGCGTTCTTGTATGTTCTTTTTAACGGCGTCGCTGCCTAGCATCAATTCGTGCAAACCTAACCTGCCCTTGTAGCCTGTGCCATTGCATTTATCGCAGCCGCACGGACGGTATAAGGTGAATTGCCGCTGGCCGTCTGCGTAGGCTTTTTGCCAACTGGCTAATACAGCTTGCTCGCTGGCCTGCGGATCGCGTTGCCATACCGCTGTGTTTTTTAACTCTTCACTGTATTCTTGCACCAATAATTGCATTTCATCCAGCGAGGCCTGGTAAGGCTGCTTGCACTCACACAAACGCTTGGCTAGACGTTGAGCCAATATGCCTAATAGCGCATCGGCAAAGTTGAATGGATCCATGCCCATGTCCAGCAAGCGCACGATCGATTCAGGCGCGCTATTGGTGTGCAAGGTGGCAAACACCAAATGGCCAGTTAGGGAGGCCTCAATGCCGGTGGCGACAGTTTCTTTATCACGCATTTCGCCTACCATGATGACATCCGGATCCGCGCGTAAAAAAGCCCGCATGATGGTGGCAAAATCCAGCCCGGCTTTTTTATTAATCTGCACTTGGCGCAAGCCTTTTTGCGTGATTTCCACCGGGTCTTCGGCGGTCCAAATTTTGGTTTCCGGTGTATTGATGTAGCCTAATGCAGAATGCAAGGTGGTGGTTTTACCTGAGCCGGTTGGGCCACAAACAAAAAACAAGCCGTAAGGTTTGCTTATCAAGCTTTTGAGCTGTCGATTATTCCAATCGGACAAACCCAACTCGTCCAGCGGGATAGGTTTGCCCGCCGACAAAATACGCATGACGATGTCTTCCATGCCGCCTGCAGAGGGGATGGTGGCGACCCGCAGCTCGATGTCCAGTGGCCCGTATTTTTTAAACTTCATCTTGCCATCTTGTGGCCTGCGTTTTTCCGATATATCCAAGTCGCACATGATTTTTATGCGTGCACACAGGGCGTTACGGTAGCTGGCTGGCACCTCTATGTAATTGACCAACGTGCCGTCTTTACGAAAACGAATTTGCGTTTTGCCTTTTTCCGGATAGGGCTCTATGTGTATATCGGACGCGCCTTGGTTGTAAGCATCGACCACGATCTTATTGACCAACTTAACCAATTCATTGTCCGCCGCCATGTTCACTTCATCGGCACTCAGGCTGCTTAGCTCTTCCTCATCGGCCATTTCCGACAACAGATCGCCGACAAAGCCGCTGGTGCCGTTAGTGCCCTAAAATTGCTCTACCGTTTGCGTAAACTCTTGCTGCAAGC
>CALFXV010000016.1 GCA_937957775.1 uncultured Methylotenera sp.
GAACCACCATTTTGAGATTGAATAATTAATTGTGTTTCTAATTTTTCATTTAATAAATTAGAACAAAATTTTTCAGTAATTGAAAGAATAGATGAAACGATAAAGAAATTATATTTTATTAAAGATAAATTAAGGATAGATTGTGGATAGAATAAGGATAAAGTAGTGTTGCGAGTAATTGAGAAATTTAACCAACAAACTATCCACAATAGATTATGGCTTTACCAAGAAACAAAAAAATAAAATAAGGTGATGATTTTTAATATATTTTAGAAGTTATACACAGAATATTGCACTATTATTAATTGTTATTATTTATATAAATTATTTAGGTTATAAAGATGAATATACAAATCAACCGTGAAACCCTGTTAAAACCTTTAACATCCGTTACCAGTATTGTTGAAAAAAGGCACACCCTGCCTATACTCTCTAATTTATTATTGGAAGTTAAACAAAATAAAATTCATTTAACCGCCACCGATTTAGAGATGCAAATTTCGCTAACCGTTGACAGTGCTACCAGTGGTGATTTTTCTACTACATTATCCGCTAAGAAATTATTGGATATCTGCCGATCTTTGCCTGAAAACGCTGACATCAATATGAATACGACGGAAAGTCGTATTACATTAAAAGCAGCAAAAAGCCGCTTTAATTTACAAACATTACCCGCAGCAGATTACCCGGTAATGACTAAAACACAAGGCGCTTCAACATTGGTGGTTTTAGCGCAACGTGAGTTAAAAGACTTATTAAAGCAAGTTGAATTTGCCATGGCACAGCAAGACATTCGTTATTACTTGAATGGCTTATTATTTGAAATAGCAGCCAACAAGTTAAACATAGTGGGAACAGATGGCCATAGATTGAGTTTTACTTCAACGGAATTAAAACAAAACTATGAAAAACAAGATGTCATATTGCCTAGAAAAACAGTGGTTGAATTAATTAAATTACTGGATGACAGTGACGACGAAGTGCAAATAGAATTGGCCAGCAATCAAGTAAACTTTAGCTTTGCTAATTTGAAACTAATTTCAAAAGTGATAGACGGTAAATTCCCAGATTACAACCGCGTCATTCCTGTTGGGCATCAAAACACCTTTAGTGTAGAAAGATTAAATGTGTTGTTGGCTATGCAACGCGCATCCATTTTATCTAATGAAAAATACCGCGGCATCCGGATGGTATTAAGCAATAATAATTTAAAATTGATCAGCACCAACAGTGATCAAGAGGAAGCGGAAGAAGAGTTGGAAATCAACTACAGTGGTGATGCATTAGACATAGGGTTTAACGTAACCTATTTAATTGATGTGCTAAATAACACTAACAGCGATCAAGCAAACTTTTCCTTTGCCGACGCAAACAGCAGTTGCTTAATTACTATACCAAATAACCCAAATTACAAATACGTTGTTATGCCTATGCGTATTTAAAAAGGCTTTATGTTTCACGTGAAACAATAAGAAAAAAACCTTAACCAAATCAATAAACACTTAAAATAAAGAAAACGAGTATGGCTGAAAATAAAAAAGTTACACCTGATTACGATTCTTCCAGTATTAAAATTCTTGAAGGTTTAGACGCTGTTCGTAAGCGCCCGGGTATGTACATCGGTGATACGTCGGATGGATCGGGATTGCATCACATGGTGTTTGAGGTTTTGGATAATGCTATTGATGAAGCATTAGCAGGTCATTGTAATGAAATTAAAGTCACCATTCATTTAGATAACTCCATCAGCGTGACCGATAACGGTAGGGGAATTCCTACCGACATTAAATACGATGACATTAAATCGGTTAAACGCTCAGCCGCAGAAATTGTTATGACGGAACTGCATGCTGGCGGTAAATTCGATCAAAACTCTTACAAGGTATCCGGTGGTTTACATGGGGTTGGGGTGTCGGTTGTGAATGCCTTGTCGGATTGGCTACGCTTGAAAATTTACCGTAACGGCGAAATACACCAAATGGAATTTCAGCGCGGCGTGCCCATGGCACCCTTAGCAATGATGGGCAAAACAGAAAAACGCGGCACGGAAGTGCATTTCTTGGCATCGGTGGAAACCTTTGTTTTGGTTGAATACCACTTCGATATATTGGCTAAACGCATACGCGAACTGTCCTTCCTCAATAACGGTGTAAAAATTGAGCTTATCGATCAACGCAGCGGTAAGAGTGAAAACTTTGCTTATTCAGGCGGCATTAAAGGCTTCGTTGAGTACATGAACCGGACTAAATCCGTATTGCACCCAAAAACATTTTATGCGATGGGTGAAAAAGACGGCATGACCATAGAGGTGGCCATGCAGTGGAACGATTCCTACAGTGAAACCGTGCAGTGTTTTACCAACAACATTCCGCAACGCGATGGCGGTACCCATTTAACCGGTTTACGAACTGCCATGACGCGTACGCTTAATCAATACATAGAACAGACCGAGATGGCTAAAAAAGCCAAAGTAGAAACCACTGGTGACGACATGCGTGAAGGCATTTGTTGTGTGTTGTCAGTCAAAGTGCCAGACCCGAAGTTTTCATCACAAACCAAAGATAAGTTGGTGTCTTCAGAGGTGCAACCCGTGGTCTCAGAAGTGGTGGCGGCTAAATTGGCGGAATTTTTACAAGAAAACCCTGCCGATGCAAAAATCATAGTCGGTAAGATTGTGGATGCGGCACGTGCACGTGAAGCGGCGCGTAAGGCGCGTGAAATTACCCGTCGTAAGGGCGTCATGGACACCATGGGCTTGCCAGGTAAATTGGCCGATTGTCAGGAACGCGATCCAGCAAAATGCGAAATATACTTGGTTGAGGGTGACTCCGCGGGTGGATCTGCGAAGCAAGGTCGAGACCGTAAATTCCAAGCGATATTGCCATTGAAGGGTAAAATTTTAAACGTAGAAAAAGCCAGGTTCGATAAGTTGATTGGCTCACAAGAGATCGCAACATTAATTACGGCGTTGGGCACCAGCATAGGTAAAGCGGATTTTAATGTGGAAAAATTACGCTACCACCGCATCATCATCATGACCGATGCGGACGTGGACGGCGCCCACATTCGAACCTTGCTGCTTACCTTCTTCTACCGTCAAATGACCGAATTAGTCGAGCGCGGTCACATTTATATTGCGCAACCACCTTTGTATAAAGTTAAGCAAGGTAAAGACGAGCGCTATTTAAAAGACCAACAAGAATTGGATCAGTATTTACTGCAATCGGCACTTAAAGGTGCGGAGCTGCTTACAAAAACCAACGGCGATACCCTCAGCGATGCCCCATTAACTGAAATCGCTAAACAAATGGTTTTAACCGAAGCCGTCATACGCCGCATTGCCTCGCATTACGATGAAAGCGTATTGCGTGCCATGCAAGATTTAGGCGAATTAAGCTTAGCCACTAAAGAAAGCACTGAAAAAGCCGCTGAAAAATTGCGTCCAATATTAGGTGCCATAGGCAGCGAAGTGATCGTTGGTTTTGATGCCGAGGCTAACGAATACCGTTTGGAAGTGAACAAATACGTGCACGGTAATTTGCAATGTTGCGTGATCAATGCCGAATTTTTAGGCTCTGGTGATTACCGACAAATAAGCAAAATGTCCACCATGTTGCAAGGCTTATTAGGCGAGGGTGCATTAATTAAACGTGGTGAAAAAGAACTGCCGGTCACTACATTTAAACAAGCCTTGGATTGGTTATTAGAAGAAGCCAAACACAATCTAAATATTCAACGCTATAAAGGCTTGGGTGAAATGAACCCGTCGCAACTATGGGAAACTACCATGGATCCAACCGTGCGTCGTTTGTTAAAAGTACAAATTGACGACGCCATTGCCGCGGATGAAATTTTCACCACACTAATGGGCGACAACGTTGAACCAAGACGCGCCTTTATTGAAAGCAATGCCTTGGGTGCAAGCAACTTAGACGTTTAATTGTCAGTTTAAGCCTCCCTCATTAAAAAAGCCCTGCGGGGCTTTTTTAATGCCTGTAAAATCCTCACACATCTGCATTAACAGGCCTATTAGGCCTTAAAAAGAAATTTACATGCAACCCTCTAGGCATGGTTAATTTAGCCCTCCAGATCGCTCTGATTTGATTGGAATTGAAAGCAGTGCCTCTGTGCTAAACTTATCAATAAATTTAATAATATAAGTAATACTAATCATTGTTGGGGGTGGCGGCATGACTTTAAACGAATTGCGTTTTGTGGTGGCCTTAGCGAAAGAGCGAAATTTTAGAAAGGCCTCAGAAAAATGTTTTGTGAGTCAGCCGGCACTAAGTTTGGCGGTGAAAAAATTAGAAGACGATTTGGGTGTGCTTATTTTTGAGCGCAGCCATACCGATATTAGCCCTACGGTGGTTGGGCAAAAAATTATTGAACAAGCCACGCGTGCTTTAGAAGAAGTGGCGCACATAAGGGAAATTGCCAAGCAAGGCAATAACCAATTGGCTGGGCCGTTTCGTTTGGGTCTGATCTATTCGGTGGGGCCGTATTTGCTACCTGAAATCATACCGATTTTGCGTCGCATTTGCCCGGACATGCCATTGGACATAGAAGAAAACCTAACCGTACAGTTGGAAGCGCAGCTCAAAAGTGGGGCCATAGATGCAGCTATCGTGGCCTTGCCTTTTGATGTTCCCGGCATTAAAACCCAAGCACTGTATGACGAGGAATACGTCGTGATGGTGCCTATTAGCCATCCATGGACTAATAAAGCCAGCGTAGGGGCGGATGATTTGGTTGATGAAAATGTCTTGTTACTTAATAGTGGCCATTGTTACAGCCATCAAGTTTTGGCGGCATGCCCAGATTTATCCAAAAAAGGGCAGGTATTACAGGGCAACTCATTGGAAACCATACGTAATATGGTGGCATCCAATTTAGGCATCACTGTGCTGCCTTGTAGCGCTGCTACAGAACGCTACGTGAATCCTTTGGTAAAGGTGATTCCATTTTCTGCCCCGGTACCGGTCAGGAGAATTGCCTTAGCATGGCGTAAAAGTTATGCCAGAGAAATGGCGGTTATCGCTATAGCCGAAGCCATTAATGAAATTAAATCACCTTGTTTGGACTTTATTAAATAAATGAAACTGGCTGCTATAGCCAATAAAAAAGGACGCTAAAGCGTCCTTTTTTATTTTTGAACTTATGGGTTCAAAAATTATTTGTTCATTACGTACATGGTTACTTCAAAACCAAAACGCATTTCAGTAGCTGCTGGTGTTGTCCACATGGTAAATCTCCTAGTCGTTAATTAAATAAGTTGTTCACAACTCATGTATACATATTACTGAACGAAATAATCATTACGCTATGTAATCGACCTAAATACGGCTAATGATTTTCATTAGATAGACTCAAGCTTAGCGCTAATATAATAAGCGTACGCGGTATCCGGCTATGCTTTCATGCGGATTGGCTAAAGGCAGGGTAAGTTTAAGCGATTGCCCAGCCAGCAAACCCAATTTAGCATCAGTCCCATGCTCTAGGTAGTCTTGGGGACTAAATCTACGTGTGTATTTAGCCCTATCGTCTATATCGGTCAGGGTTAATTCTATCGTTGGGTAAGCTTGACTAAATTCGGCTTGATTGACGATGGTGCTGGATAAATACATTAAGCCAACCCGCAGCTCGTCCTCCTGCAAATCCGTGTCATCTAGCACCAGCAAATTAATCTGTTTGGCCAAGGCAATGTCGCAGCCAATTTTTTTACACGTCAGCTTTAAGTAAGCTTGGCTGCTCGGGCAGCGCCAGCTTATTTCGGCACGCAAGAAATAAACCGTTTGTAGCAGCGCGCCAAGCAATAAGAGCAGCAGCAATAAAACAGCCCAGCCATTTTTCCATGTGGATTTTGTTGTAATTTTGCTTGAATTGGCGGCGCTGTGCTTGGTGTCTTCTGCATTAGCTTGAGTATGGCCCTGCGCGTTAAATAGCGTGAAACAATGACCGCAACAGACTAGGCCTTGGTGCAGTTTTATTTGATCCTCGGCCACTTTAAAACGGCTTTGGCACGATGGGCAATCTAAGCGTACGATCATTTTTTGCTGCCCGTTAATAAGACCCAGGCATCCATGTAAACCGGCGCTTGCATATCGAACCACGGCGCATAAATTGCCGATACGGCTTCGGCTTGTTCCTTCAATATGCCAGACAAGGCAATTTTCCCGCCGGACTTGCAGGATTTAGCCAAAGCCGGTGCCAACACGCTCAGCGCGCTAGACAAAATGTTGGCCACTACAATGTCGTATTCTTGGGTTTGGTAGTCGTTGGCATGATAAAAGCTTGCCTGCACAGCATTTTGCTCGGCGTTATACAAGCTGGCTTGTATGGCTTGCGCGTCGATATCGGTGCCCACTACCTTAGACGCGCCTAATTTCTTGGCAGCGATGGCGAGAATGCCAGAACCGCAACCGTAATCCAATACGCTCTGGTCTTTTTTTACGGTTTGGCTAAGCCAAGCCAAACACAAATGCGTCGTTGGGTGGCTGCCAGTACCAAATGCCAGGCCGGGATCCAGCACGATATTAATCGCATTGGCATTAGGGGCGCTGTGCCAGGTAGGCACTATCCATAAATTATCGGTTATTTTGATGGGATCAAACTGCGATTGGGTGGCGCGCACCCAGTCTTGTTCTTGTATGACTTCGGTGGTGTAGTGCAAGTGCGGTAGTTTAGTTAGTCGCGCTAAATCGGCCATGACTTTCTGCACGTCCACCTCTTCATCAAATAGGGCGCTGACCAAATTTTGTTGCCATATACCGGGAGGGGGGTCGCCCGGTTCACCAAAAATAGGTTGTTCGTCTAGCGTGTCGGCGTTGGCGTCTTCAATGATGGCAGACAGCGCGCCTTGTTCCATTAAAGTATCGCTGATTAGATCAGCCGTGTTATCTTGTGCTGCAATTTTTAACGATAGCCAAGCCATGCGATACCAACCTATTGAACATGCTTATTGCTAAACATTATTTATTGTAGATGCCTAATTTTTGCTCTAAGTAATGAATACTGGTGCCGCCGCCATGGAAAGCCGCATCGGCCATCAAATCGACGTGCAAAGGAATGTTGGTGTTAATACCAGAAACCATCATTTCAGATAAGGCAATGCGCATACGGGCAATCGCTTGGTTGCGTGTGTCACCGTAAGTAATTAGCTTGCCTATCATGGAATCGTAGTGGGCCGGTACCGTGTAGCCAGCGTATGCGTGGGTGTCCATGCGCACACCAGGTCCACCAGGCATGTGGAAGGCGCTGATTTTACCGGGCGATGGAACAAAGCTGTATGGGTCTTCTGCATTGATCCTACATTCGATGGCGTGGCCTTTAAGTACCACGTCTTTTTGGCGGAATTTGAGCTTCTCGCCGGCCGCCACAAAAATTTGTTGCTGGACTAAATCAATGCCCGTGATCATTTCCGTGACCGTGTGTTCGACTTGCAAACGGGTGTTCATTTCGATGAAATAAAACTCATTATTTTCATACAAAAATTCGAAAGTACCGGCACCGCGGTAATTGATTTTTCGACAAGCTTCGGCGCAACGCTCACCAATTTTATCGCGTAATCTGGTGTTTAATAATGGTGCCGGTGCTTCTTCAATAATTTTTTGGTGACGGCGTTGCATGGAGCAATCGCGTTCACCTAAAAACACCGCATTGCCATGCTGATCAGCCAATACTTGAATTTCAATGTGGCGCGGTTTCTCTAGGTATTTTTCCATGTAAACCACTGGGTTGCCAAACGCGGCTTGGGCTTCGGCTTTGGTCATGTTCACCGAGGCGATCAGCGCCGCTTCCGTGTGCACCACGCGCATGCCGCGTCCACCGCCGCCGCCCGCTGCTTTAATGATTACCGGGTAACCAACTTGTTTAGCGGTTTTGATGATTTCAACTGGGTCGTCCGAAAGCGCCCCATCTGAGCCCGGTACGCAAGGCACGCCGGCTTTTTTCATGGCATTTTTGGCCGATACTTTGTCGCCCATTAAACGAATGGTTTCAGCTCGTGGGCCAATAAAGACAAAGCCGCTTTGTTCGACGCGTTCTGCAAAATCGGCATTTTCCGATAAAAAGCCATAACCAGGATGGATGGCTTGGGCATCGGTCACTTCAGCCGCACTGATAACGGCGGGAATGTTTAAATAACTTTGACCTGAAGGCGCTGGGCCTATGCATACGGATTCGTCGGCTAATTTTACGTATTTAGCTTCACGGTCTGCTTCAGAGTGAACTGCAACGGTTTTGATGCCCAACTCGCGACAGGCGCGCTGAACGCGTAGGGCAATTTCGCCTCGGTTAGCAATTAAGATTTTGTCAAACATAGCCATGTGATTAAAACCCCGTGATTAAGCAATAATGAAAAGAGGTTCGCCGTATTCCACTGCTAAGCCATTATCAAGCAAGATTTTTTTCACCACACCGGCTTTATCCGATTCAATCTCATTTAATAATTTCATCGCTTCGATAATGCATAAGGTGTCGCCCACCGCTACCGTGTCGCCCACTTCCACAAATGGTTTGGAATCAGGTGAGGCCGAACGGTAGAAAGTACCGACCATAGGCGAATTAACCGAATGGCCTTCTTCAACCACCGGTGCGTCTGCGGCGGCGGGAGCGGCTGCTGCTGGCGCAGCAGGGGCGCTGGCGGTGTAATGCTGAGGTGGCGCGTAGTTGCTGTATTGTTGAGGTGCGGGGTTGGCATTGGCAGTGAAGTTACGGCTAATGCGCACTTTTTCACCGTCTTCGTTTAGTTCGAGTTCGGCTATGCCTGATTCTTCAACAAGATCGATTAATTTTTTAAGTTTGCGTAAGTCCATAATAACCTCTAGAAATCCAGGAATAATTTAATTAAGAATAGTTTTTAAGCTTGATCGTTATGCTTGATTGCGTAATCCAGCGCCAAGGCATAGCCTTGTGCGCCTAATCCACTGATCACACCAACTGCGATGTCGGTAAAATACGAATGATGACGAAAGGCTTCACGGGCATAGACATTGGATAAGTGCACTTCGATAAACGGCACTTTTACCGCAGATAGCGCATCACGCATGGCCACCGATGTGTGGGTAAAAGCAGCCGGATTGATAATGACAAAATCCACTTTACTGGTCGCCAGCGATTGAATTTTAGTTACCAATTCCGCTTCGGCATTGCTTTGAAACGTCTCTAACGCCACCCCGGCTTGCGCTGCCATGTCCACCAAGGTTTGATTGATGCTGGCTAGGGTCGCTTTGCCATAATGTTCGGGCTCACGTAGACCCAACATATTGAGGTTGGGACCATGAATGACTAAAATGGATTTAGCAGGCATACGCGCGGTCTTTTTTAACACTAATAAGCGATAATTTGGGCAACTTCATACTTGCAAGTTTGCCGAAGTTAGCCGGTTTTGTCCAGCAAATTTACAGCAATTAAGCGAAATTACACCGCATCCATGATTTAAGTACTTGATATCGTTAGCTTAAAAACGCCGCCATTATTTTGCTTAGATTAGTCCTGAATTAGGGGCTCTAAAGCCTCGCTTATTAGGGCTTTTGAGATACGACCAAAGAAGTTTTTTTGCACCACGCCGTCTTTGTCTATGATGACGGTATAAGGTAGGACACCTTGGCTGTTACCAAACTCACTGGCCAACTGCATGCCTTCGTCTTCCGCCACCAATAAGGGGTAGCTAACCGGAGTAGCCAGCGCAAACTCTTTAACCAATGCTAATTCGTCAACCGCCAAGCCCACTACCACCACGTTTTTAGCTTGGTATTGCGTGTGCAATTCGCTGAGCTCCGGCATTTCTTCGCGGCAGGGAGGGCACCAGGTTGCCCAAAAATTAAGCACAACAATTTTACCTTGGTACTGCTTTAAATCTTGGCGTATGCCGTCTTCATTGACTAATTGGCTATTGAAAAAAGCCGCGGTCGAAACGCTAGGCGGATTGGATTGCTTAAGTGGCGAGTTGGGGTTAAGGGCAAAGTAATAAATAGCAAAGCCCAAGCCAAACATAAGGACAAAGTAAATGGCATTGGCGCGTAATTTAGTTAGCATGGCGTCGTTCCTTGATTGTTCGCGTCGGTTAAGCAGCCATCACGCTGCTGCAAGGTGCGGCTAAAACGCTCGGCATTTTGAAAGCCGACGGTTTTTAGGCTAGGCATTTCTTGGCCGCGCCCATTAAAAAAGGCTATACCGGGTGGGCCGTATAAACCAAACCGTTTTAACAATGCGCGATCTGCATCAGAATTCGCCGTGACATCGGCTTGCAATAACACGGTGTCTTTTAACAGTTGCTGCACTTTCTTATCGCTAAAAGTAAATTGTTCCAACTCCTTGCAAGCCACGCACCAGTCCGCATAAAAATCCAACATCACTGGCCGGCCTTGGCTGTTGGCCAACCTTGCCTCTAATTCGGCCACGGTTTTGACGCGTTCGAAAACAAGGGCATGAGTTGATGCGATGTTGGATGCACTTTTGTTAAACAAACCATCAAGCGGTTGAGTCATTGATTTGGCGCCAGACAAGGCACCAACTAATAGTGCCACACCCAGCAATAGCAAAATAACCGCCACGCCTTTGCTCAACCTAGCAGCATGGCTGGCGTGCTCGGCTAGGCGATCTAAGGCCTTGTGATAAACCGCTGTAATAATAAGCAAGATGGACCAAAGGCCTAACTGCCATGCCATGCTGAGTAAGGGGCTGATCAGCCATATGGCCATGGCCAGCATCACTAGGCCAAAGAAATGGCGAACGCCGTTCATCCAGTCACCGGTTTTTGGCAACAAGCTGCCGGCAGAGGCGCCTATCAATAGCAGAGGCACGCCCATGCCTAGCCCTAGCGCGAACAAGCCTAGGCCACCTAATAACACGTCGTGAGTTTGCCCTATGTAGATTAGTGCGCCGGCCAGTGGGGCGGCCACACAAGGGCTGACGATTAGGGCCGATAAAGCGCCCATGACAAACACGCCGATAAAGCGACCGCCTTTTATTTTGTTGGTGGTCTGCAGCATTTGATCTTCAAAGCGCTGAGGCAGCTTTAATTCATATAGGCCAAACATGGAGCCAGCCAGCAATACAAACAACACGGCGGTGCTGCCTAAGACCCAGGGATTCTGCAAGGCCTGGCTGATTAAATTGCCAGTGAGGCCGGCAGCCACCCCGGCTAAAGCATAACTCAAGGCCATGCCCAATACATAGGCCAGCGATAAACTAAAGCCGTGCCATTTGGCCGCGGCATTGTTCACGCGGTGTTGGCCAACAATGATACTCGATAAAATCGGGATCATGGGCAACACACAAGGCGTCATGGACAACAACAGGCCGGCAAAAAAGAAGCCGGTTATGGTCAACCAAACTTGGCCGGATTTTAATAATTGCGTGCTGCTGTCGGTTTCATTGTTAAGGCTGGTCGGGGTGGCCGGTGCGCTTGGTGCGGCGGTGGCGATTGGATCAAAAGTCACGGTGAGGGTGTTTTTGATCGGGGCGTAGCATAAGCCTTTTTCGCTGCAACCTTGGTAGCTGGCAAGCAGCGTAAGCTTTTCAGTGGGCGCGCTGAGCTTTAGGCTGGCTTGAAAATCACGGTGATAGACTTCTTGTTTGCCAAAGTTAGCGTCTTCTTTGATTTCTCCAGCAGGCAATTGAATGTCGGTTAATGTAATGTTGTTTGGGGAAAGCACGCTAAATTGGATGCGCTCGCGGTACAAATAATGGCCAGGCGCAATGCTAAAATGCGCTTGCACGGTTTGTTTATCCAGCGGGTTTAATTGCAGTTGAAATGCCACTTCAGGGGCTAACACGGGGTCGCTATTGCTGCTAAATAAATTAGTTAATCCACTGCTGTTTGCGGCAAACACCGGGTTAAAAAAGCCGCAAGAAAAAATCAGCGCGGCCAATGCGGCGATGCTGAAATTAGATAGACAGTGCAACAATAATTTTTTCACGTAGCGGTGTTTCCATGGAAAATAGTTTTAACAAATGGCATGCTGGGTACTTGTCATTATAGAATACCGGCACCACAAAAGACCAAGTGCCTGTTATTAAGACCAGCTCAATTTTATTGAGCCTGGCATTTGATAGGCTAGGGTTATCATACGTTCCATTGTTTAAGGTAGTTAAGCGCATGCGCATTATTTTTTTCTTGGCCATACTGGCTTTTCCAGTGGCTGAAATTTGGATTTTGATGGATTTGGCCGAGCAATACGGTGGCTGGCTCATCCTCTATTTACTGGTCATTACCCTGCTAGGCCTGCGGCTTATTCGCGATGAAAAACAGTCGTTTTCTGGGCGCATGATGCATCACTTAAGCGCGGGCGGCAATCCAATTAAAGCCTTGTTCGGCAGTGCACGCAATATTATGGCCGGCGTGTTGTTGATTATCCCTGGCATCATGACCGACATCCTGGCCGCCATTCTGTTATTGATCCCGGTTAATGCCACGGCGCAAGCGCGGCCTAATCAGCAGGCCAGTGCCGCCAATGACGACGTCATCGAAGGCGAATTTCATAGAGAAGATTAAGGCATGACTTACCAAATTAGCATACCCGCTAGCGGCCACCAATTTAACGCCAAAGCCTCAAACAACTTACTTGAGTCGGCCATCGCCGCCGGCGTTAACCTGCCTTACGGTTGCCGCAATGGCACGTGCGGCAGTTGCAAAGGCGATATCCTCAGCGGTTCCGTGCACCACGAAGATTATGCCGCTGGCGCATTGACGGAGGCCGAACTGGCTGCGGGCAAAGCTTTGTTTTGCTGCGCCTACCCCTTGTCAGATTTGACTTTGGCTTGCCGTGAAATACGGGCGGACATTATCCCGCCACGCATATTGCCGGCGCGGGTAGAGCGTAAAGAACAGCTGGCGCCGGATGTCATGGCTTTGTTTTTAAAATTACCCAGCGGCGAGCAATTAAAATTCATGGCTGGCCAATACCTGGAAATCATATTAAAAGACGGCAAGCGCCGCGCCTTTTCATTGGCCAATGCACCGCATGCCAACGGCCTATTGGAACTGCATTTGCGCTTAATCCCCGGCGGTCAGTTTACCGAATACGTTTTTAATGACATGCCGGAAAAAGCCATATTGCGCATAGAAGCGCCATTCGGCAGTTTCTTTTTGCGAGAAGATTCCAGCAAGCCCATCATCATGGTGGCAGGCGGCACCGGCTTTGCGCCGATTAAGGGCATCATAGAGCACATGCTGCATAACAACATCATGCGCCCGATTAGCTTGTATTGGGGTGCCCATGCGCAGCAAGATTTGTATATGACGGCGTTGGCCCAAGCCTGGGCGGCAGCGCACGATCACATTCATTTCATTCCAGTTTTATCCAACCCACTGGCAACGGATAACTGGCAAGGCCGCACCGGCTTTGTCCACCAAGCAGTGTTGGATGATTTTGCCCAAACTGGCCTCGCCGACTACGAAGTCTATTGTTGCGGTGCGCCAGCCATGGTGGAAGTGGCGCATGCCGACTTTGTTGCGGCCGGTTTAAGCGACGATGCCTTTTTCTCCGATGCTTTCAATTACGCTAAACCAAACCCTACGCCTACAAGCTAATCAAGCTTTATCTGGCCTTAGGCTAAGGCGCTCACGCTTGTTAAGGTTGCCTTAAGAAAGCCCAACTATTATTTGCTTACACCCTTTATTAAAGGAGCAAATAATGGAAAAGATCACTTACCAAAGACAGAAAGTTTACGATCCGGCGTTACGCCTCATTCACCTATGGAATGGCTTGGCCATTCTATTTCTCATGACCACTATCTGGTTGTCCGACCTGTTTGATAAAGGCGGCAGTGAAACCGCTTTATGGCAACTGCACATCTACCTTGGCTATGCCTTGGTGCTGGGCATCGTCGCGCGACTCGCCTGGGGATTAGTCGGTCCGCGTCACGCTAGATTTTCCGATATGTGGCACCCGGCCGCCTGGTGGCAAGCCGTTCGGCATGGTAATTTCAAGGCCAAACCGCGCTTTGGTCACCATAGTTTAGCCAGTGCCGCCTATTTACTCGTTTACCTTTTATTGATCGTCATGGCCATTACCGGTTTAGGTCTGGCCGCTATCGAACAAAGCACCGGCCCTTTTAATGTTTGGTTCGGCGACATGGCTTGGCTGGAAGACGCCTTTGAAGAGCCGCATCAAATTATTTATTACCTATTAATGGGTTTTGTCTTGCTGCACATTGCCGCACTGATATGGCATGAATACAAAGATAAAACGCCACTCGCGCAATCCATGGTGACCGGCTACCAATACGAAGTGGACGACAAGGGCCAAGTTAGTTCAGGAGACCATCATGCGTAATGCTTACTTATTTTTGGCTTTGTTTTTCAGTCAGCAAGCGGTGGCGGAATCGGCCAGCACTTTACTTAAAAAGTACGAGCTGCTAGCCAAGCAGGAAAACTCGGCTTTCGTCGGGTTTGCTGTCGATAAAGGCGAGCGTTTCTTTCACGCCGAGCGTTTGCACAGTGACGGTAAAAAAGTCAGTTGTGCCACTTGCCATACCGCCGACCCGCGCAACCAAGGAAAAACCCGCGCCAATAAGGTGATTGAGGCAATGGCGATTAGCGTCAACCCTCAGCGTTTTAGCGACGAAGCCAAGGTGGAAAAATGGTTTGGACGCAATTGCAAAGACGTGTTGGAGCGCGCTTGCACGGCACAAGAAAAAGGCGATTTCATTGCCTATTTATTGAGTATTAAATAAGGACAAAACCATGAAAAAATGGCTGCAATTTTTAGTGTTAATCACCAGCATCAGCGCCACCAGCGCCTTACTAGCCAGCGGTGGATTCAGTGACAATAGCAAGCAAGCCATGCCGGCGGTGGCCAATGCCAAATGGAAAACCGAGTGCAGTGGTTGCCACATGCTCTATCACCCTGGCTTATTGCCGGAGCGATCCTGGAACAAAATGATGGCCGGTTTGGATAAACACTTTGGCGAAAATGCCAGCTTAGACGACGCTAGCCGCGATGAGATAGCACGATTCTTGGCATTAAACAGCGCGGACAAACAAGATAACCGTCGCTCCAATCGCATCAATCAGTCCATACCGGCCGGCGCCACGCCATTGCGCATTTCGGAGACGCGTTATTTCACCAGCAAGCACGATGAGATTGCCGCGAGCACCTTCAAACGCAAGAGCATAGGCAGTGCAGCCAACTGCGTGGCCTGCCATCAGGCTGCAGAAAAAGGCGATTTTTCTGAGTCGCAGATCAGGATTCCACGTTAATATAAGCAGATGAAACTCTTATTGGTGGAAGACGACGCGCTGCTAGGCGACGGCGTGCGGGCCGGCCTTAAACAAGCTGGCTTTGCCGTTGATTGGGTGCAAGATGGCTTGGCAGCGAAAGTGGCCTTGGACAGCGAAGAGTACGACTTGCTGGTTCTGGACCTAGGTTTGCCGAAATTAAGTGGCATGGACTTGCTTAAATCGGTGCGCGCCAAACGCGCCAGTCTGCCGGTCTTAATCCTAACCGCCCACGATACCGTGGCCGACCGGGTGGCCGGTTTGAATGCCGGCGCCGACGATTATTTGGTTAAGCCCTTTGATTTAGACGAATTGATTGCCCGATTAAATGCATTATTGCGGCGCAGTGCTGGCCAAGTCGAATTGACTTTGCAACACGGCGCCATCGAATTAACGCCAGCCAGCCATCAGGTGCGCCTAGCCGGCACAGATGTCAGCATGTCAGCACGCGAATTCTCTTTGTTGCACACGCTTTTATTGCATGCCGGTCGCGTCCACAGCCGCGAGCAATTGGAACAAACCCTGTATGGCTGGGGCGAAGAAGTTGAGAGCAATGCCATAGAAGTGCACGTCCACCACTTGCGTAAGAAATTGGGCAACGACTTAATACGCACGCTACGCGGGGTCGGCTACGTTATTGATAAGGTCGCTTAAAGCCCATGCATTCATTACGATTACGCTTGTTGGTATTGCTAAGCTTGGTGTTAGGCTTTGCCTGGTTGGCCGCGGCATGGTTTACCCACTTGGAGTCGCGCGAAGAAATAAACCGCCTGTTTGATGCCCAGCTGTCGCAATCCGCTCAAGTCTTATTGGCCACCACGCGCCATGATATACAAGAGCGTGTCGAGCACGGCGAAGAAGGTGTGGCCGTTCATGAATACGAACAAAAGCTGATGTTCCAAATTTGGGATAAAAACAAACTTTTACTTCGATCGGCGGCGGCCCCGGATTCCCCTATTAGCAAAGCAAAAGCCGGCTACAGTGAAACGCTATTGAGTGGTCAACCGTGGCGCGTTTTGACGCGTTGGGATGCGCGTCAAGCATTCATGATACAAGTGGCTGAGCCCATGGCCGGCCGGGAAAGCTTGGCGCAACACATTACCTTTAAATTATTGCTGCCCACTTTCATCGTCTTGCCCGTTCTACTTTTGCTGCTTTGGCTATGCATAGGCGCAGGCTTAAAGCCTTTGCAAACCCTTAAAAAAGAAATCACGCAGCGCACCCCCAATCATTTGCATGCCGTGGCCATGGCCGGCGTGCCAGAGGAAGTGTCGCCATTGGTAGGTGCATTGAACGATTTATTTGGGCGTTTGGAGCAAGCCTTCAACAGTGAACGTCGCTTTACTGCCGACGCCGCCCACGAATTACGCACGCCCTTGGCTGCCCTAAAAATTCAGGCGCAAGTGGCCTTAAGGTCGACAGACCAAGCAGAGCGGCAAGCCGCGCTAGACAATGTATTGCGTGGGGTAGATAGAGCGACCAGGCTGGTCGAACAGTTGCTGATTTTGGCGCGCGTCGATCCTGAAACGGCGGCCGCTCATTACCAAGCGCTTAATCTGCATGAGCTGGCCGCTAACGCCATCAAAGACGTGGCGCAGATGGCGCATGCCAAGCAGATTGAATTATCACTGGAAGGGGCGCCGACTTGCTTGGTGCTTGGCGATGCCATGCAATTGGCCCTGTTGCTTCGTAATTTGTTGGATAACGCCATACGTTACAGCCCGGTAGGTGGCCAAGTCAGCGTCACCTTGCATCAAGGTCCGGGCGTGGCATTGCAAGTGCGTGACAGCGGCCCTGGCATACCAGCCAATGAGCGAGAGCAGGTGCTGCAACGTTTTTACCGCATCAGCGGCAGCGGCGAGGAAGGCAGTGGCTTGGGTTTATCCATCGTTCAACGCATCGCCACATTGCACGGCGCGCAATTGCGTCTAGCCGACAACGAGCAAGGTCAGGGCTTATTAGTTTGCGTCAATTGGCCCGCCGTTCAATCTTAAGGTTTGAATTAGGCCTTAATTTACCGCCGTGCAGTGCAGGGTGATGGCGCTGAAATAAGCGTGCCCAATAAGCTGTTTATCTAATTTTACTTGGGCCTTTTTAAGGGCCGCGCTGGTTTTAAACGCGTCGTGCGCCAAGTACAGCTCCGCTTCAATTTTCCCCGCGATGTAATGAAACACCACCCGCTTGAATGGCCCTAATTCTGCGGTAAGCGGCGCCAGTATTTCTAACAAAGCTTCGCGGCCTGGCATGCGTAGGGCATTGCTATCGTGTTCCATGTCGTCTTCTGGATCTACGTGCACCAACACTTCTGACACCATTTGGTGACTTTTTAGCACCCGTTCGCGGGCGTGTTCGGCGATGCTGTGGCCTTCGGAAACGCTGATGCGTGGGTCCACCAATATGTGCGCATCGACCAGGGCGCGGTGGGCCATGCGCCTGGTGCGCAGTTCATGCAAACTGACCACACCTTGGGTATCAATCAACGTTTGCCTAATGCTGTCGACTTCTTCCAATGACAAGCCGGCATCGATTAATTCTTGAAACGCATCCCAGGCGAAGACGATGCCCATGCGCACGATCATAAAGCCAACTAAGATCGCCGCGATGGAGTCGGCATACATAAAGCCCATTAGGTTGGCGCCTATGCCCACCGCCACCACCAGCGAGGAAGCGGCATCGGATCTAGCATGCCAAGCGTTGGCAATCAGCATGGGCGAGCGCAGTTTTTCGCCCACGCCCAACATGTAACGGAACAACAATTCTTTGCACAACAGCGCAATCAAGGCCACCCATAATGCCAAGGGCGCCACTGCCGGTAACTGCTCTATATTTTGTAATTTGATGGCGGCCGTCACCATGATGGTGCCGCCGGTTGCGACCAATATCGCGCCTAAGACAAAAGAGGCGGCCGTTTCAACGCGCCCGTGGCCATAAGGGTGGCCTTCGTCGGCTGGATTTTTGCTGTGATGGCTGGCGATTAACACTAAAAAATCGCAGACCAAATCGGACAAGGAGTGCATGCCATCGGCGATCAAACTTTGCGAATGCGCCATAAACCCGGCCACTATTTGTGCCGCGGTTAATAAGCTGTTGACCGCCACGCTCACCCAAGTTGAGCGGTTGGCCATGGCATGCCGCTTAGGGTCGTCGTAGGAAATTTCGGTGGATGCAGGCTCGGTCATGTTTATCTTTCCTCAAGCTGGTTAGCTAGATTATACGTTTTTTAAGTTGGCCATAAAGCCGTGACAAACAAGCTAGCATGGCCACGTCGCCAGGCGCGTCGGCCACCAATACCTTAAAGCCCAGGCTCTTAGGCAATTCTGCAATTCTGGGGTGGTTGACGCACAAGCTGACGTGTTTTATCCAGTTGGCCTGAGCGGCCAGTGCAATCAAATGGCGCATGGCTTCGCTGCTGGTCACCACCACCGCATCCAGTTCGCCTTGTTGCCATTTTTGCTCGAGCAATAGGCTGTTTGTTTGCGGGTTAAATCGGCGATAGGATTCGGCAAAGCTGACCTGTGCACCTCGGGCTTGCAAGGTTTCAGCCAAGACCTCGCGGCCACCTTGGCCACGAAAAATAACGATGCGTTTACCGGCAACCGATTGCATGGGCGCCAGCGCCAATAAGGACTCGGTGTCAAAGCGCGCTTGCGGTATCAGCACCCGTGTGACACCAAATTGCCCAAGGTGCTCAGCCGTTTGCGGGCCTATGGCAGCGAATTGCAATTGTTTGGGGACTTGCCCAAACTTTTTGATGACGCGCGGCATGGCTTGGTCCACCGCGTTGCTGCTGATAAAAATCGCCCAATCAGCCTGTTCAAGCGGCGCGATGGCCAAGTCAAAAGCGCTGTAATCGTCCAAGGGGGCAATGCCCAGTAATGGAAACGCAATGGCGGTGGCACCTTGTGCGGCCAGGGCTAGGCACAACTCGGCCGCCTGTTCGCTTGGCCTTGTGACGGCGACATGCAGCCCTTTTAGTGCGTTATTGGTCATGGGGTAAACAGCGTTACTTGTGCCCGTCTAAAGCAGCCAAAATGCGGTCAGCGCCTTTGGCAACCAATTGCGCTGCCAATTGCTTGCCCAGTGCATCGGCTTGATGGCGTTTGGCGGTTGCTTTCTCTACCAACATTTGTTTGCCGTCCACGCTGCCAACAAAACCGGTGATGGACAAGTCGTCGCCTTGGCAGGTGGCGTAGGCGCCCAATGGCACCGTGCAACTGCCAGCCAGCGCGCGACTCATGGCGCGTTCTGCTTCCACGCAAGCTTGCGTGTCGGCATGGTTAAGCGGGGCTAACACGGCATGCAAGTCCGGCCGGTTCGCGCTAATTTCTATGCCTAAGGCCCCTTGGCCTACCGCCGGTATGCTCAGTTCCGGCGCAATCACGCTGCGTATGCGCGTTTGCAAGCCCAGCCGAATTAAGCCGGCGGCGGCCAAAATAATCGCCGCGTATTGGCCTTCGTCCAGTTTGCGTAGGCGTGTTTGTAGGTTGCCACGCAAGGATTCAATTTTTAGCTGGGGTAAACGCGCTTGCAATTGACTTTGCCGGCGCAGGCTGGAGGTGCCCACCACGCTGCCGGCCGGCAGGTCTTCTAAGCAAGCAAAGTCGTTTGAAACAAACGCATCCCTGGGGTCTTCGCGTTCACCGGTGGCCACCAACATGAAGCCATCCGGTAAATTCATGGGCACGTCTTTCATGCTGTGCACGGCCAAATCGGCGCGGCCATCGGCCAAGGCTGTTTCCAATTCTTTTACAAACAAACCTTTGCCACCTACTAGCGCTAGGGGAGTGTCTAAAATTTGATCGCCGGTGGTAGTCATGCCCAATATGTCTACCGTGGTGCTTGGGTACAAGGCTTGCAAGCGACTTTGTATGTGCAGCGCTTGCCACATCGCCAATGGACTTTCACGGCTAGCAATGACTAATTTTTTTGGCGGGATAAAGTCAGCAGGGGCAGATGGGAATTGCGTATTCATGGTCTAGGCTTAGGCTAAAAAATAGGGTTTCGATCTAGCATTTTAACACAAGCATAAAGGCTGGCTTTAGCTGGCACGGATTAAGTGTTGTTGCCGGCGACTCACCACCACCGTGTCCGGAATGTTTTTTAAAATGGCCACCCATTGCTTGTCTTTAGCGCTGGCGTTATTAGCATCTGCAACATCATAAATCGGTCGTTTTTCATAGCCCACTATTGAGGATTTAGCGACCAAGCAATTGCGATGCAAACGCAGAAACAGGCCGTCAAATTCGTGTTCTAAATTGTTTAGCGATTCTTCCAATACGTATTCTTTGGTTGCCGTGCGCACGGTGGTGTATTTGAGTTCAGCGCGCAGATAAATGACGTCCTCGATGGGCACCAAGAGAATGCTGCCGCGCTCACTGATACTTAAATGCTTGCGTTGCGGTTTGCTCGGCGCTGTGGCTTTGGTCTTGGGTCGCAAGCTAAGCGCTTTAGCTATGGCGGCTTGCAAGCGCTCCAAGCGTATCGGTTTTAATAAGTAGTCTGCCGCCTGTATGTCAAAGGCCTGCATGGCGTAGCGGTCAAACGCGGTGCTAAAAATAATTGCCGGTGGCATGGCCATTTGCTGCATGGTTTGCGCGGCGTCTATGCCATTTTGCCCTGGCATGCTGATGTCTAATATGGCGATATCGGGTTGCTGCCGCTGGCAACAATCGATTGCCTCTTGGCCATTTTTAGCTTCGGCAATGACTTCCACATCAGCGAGCTCCGCCAATAATTCACGCAAACGATTGCGCGCGGGGGCTTCGTCATCGGCGATTAGAATTTTGACGCAGGGCTTCATGCTGTGGTGTGGGGCAAAATAATGTGCACTTGGTATAGCCCGTCCGCCTGCCGACTGCGCAGCGAGGCTTCCAGATCGAAATGCAAGGTTAGCCGTTCTTGTATGTTTTTTAGTGCCATGTTGTTGCCAAAATGCCGGCTTAGACCAGCTTGGTATGGATTGGTGATGAGCAAGTGCAGCTCATTTTTGTTGCTGACAATTTTTAACACAATGGTGCCGCCATCCGCCATCGGTTCTATGCCATGGTGCACGGCATTTTCTAACAGCGGTTGCAAGACCAAGGGCGGAATCAGCGCTTGCGCTGGCATGCCATCTATCTGCCATTGCACGTTCAAGCGGTCGCCTAAACGCAATTTTTCTAGGGCTAAATATTGCCGACATAAAGCGATTTCGTCAGCCAGCGTGACCAAGTCTCGGTTGTCTGCCATGAGCACGCGGAATAAATCGGCCATGTCTTCTAATGCCGTTTCGGCTTGCTTGGGTTGGCTGCGTATCAGCGATAACACGGCGTTGATGCAGTTGAATAAAAAATGCGGTTGTATACGCGCTTGCAAGACTTGCAGCCTCGCTTCATCGATGGCGGGCGAGTAGGCGCGATGCTGCAAATGAAAGTAATACAAGGTGACAGCGCCAATTAAACTGCTGAAAAAAACCACACGGCTGGGGCTGGGAATGGCCTCTACACTAAATACAGGCGTCAGCAAGGCCAGCACGCTTAAACAGGCTAGGTTGATCACGCCTAGCACGGCGATAAGACCGATGCCGTGTGGCAGTTTGTTCAATGCCGGGTAGCTTAGGTACAGCAGCAATAAGCTAAACAGTAGCATGGGTTGGGCGATGGCCGATAGACGCAGCAGTTGCGCAAAAAACGAATTTACGTCCGTGCTTAATAACACCGTTGCCAATAGCAAACTGAGATTGACGATGATTAATACGCGTAAATTGACGCCTAAGTTACGGCAATTAAGCAGGCGTTGGGGTTTTTTCATGGTTGCCGTTGGAATGATGGGGCATCTTTAGCTTTGGTGTTTTGCATTATAATGACCGCAGTTATAATCAAGCCGTACAAGTGTATTATTAAACACTATTTAGCTAGCCGGTTAAAAATATCTAAGTTGGCCGAATAAAATAATGGCCAAGCAAAATAGTGACTAAGTCGAATTGACCCGTAAAAGAGACATCATCGTGACCCAAAAAACAAGTGCATTGAATACTAAAAATACCAGCTGGTCCGGACGGTTCAATGAGCCGGTGGCCGAGCTGGTAAAAAAATACACGGCCTCGATTGGTTTCGATTACCGATTGGCCGCTTACGATATTCAAGGCTCGATTGCGCACGCGCAAATGTTGGGTGCGCAAAAAATAATTAGCCAAGATGACGTTAAAGCCATTGAGCAAGGCTTGGCTGACATTGCAAAAGAAATTGAGGCCGGGCAGTTTGAGTGGCTCTTGGATTTAGAAGACGTGCACTTAAACATAGAGAAGCGCTTAACCGATAAAATTGGCGATGCAGGTAAGCGTTTACACACCGGCAGAAGCCGTAACGACCAAGTGGCCACCGATGTTAGGTTATGGCTAAGGGCCAGCGCCGACCATGTTGGCGCCGCTTTAAAAAAACTGCAATTGAGTTTATTGGATTTAGCC
>CALFXV010000017.1 GCA_937957775.1 uncultured Methylotenera sp.
AACTCATTGCGGGCAAGTTTAGCGGCCTGATCCGCACCCTGTTCTGCTAGGGTGGCATCAAACAAAACTTTCAACATAGAAGGCAGTTGGTAAGTCTGTAAATAACCTTGAAGCAAGCTTAAGCCTTCTTTTGTTTGGCCAAGGCTCTGGTAGCTATTCAGTAGTTTAGGTGCAATTAAGCCTAAGTATTCGGGCTTTTGATACTCGATGCGCTTCCAGGTAGCAATTGCGGCTTTATGGGCTCGATCTTCAATTAACATATCCCCCAATAATACGTTGGCACGTACGCAATTTTTGTTGGCGTGCAGTGCATCTGCAAGAGAGGATTGGGCTGCCGTTAGGTCGTTGGCTAATTGGAATTGCACGGCTAGTTCGCAGTGGTAGTGGGCTACTTCAACGCGAAATGGCACGCCAGATAAGCGCTCTAATTCCGTGGCGGCATTAATTGCCCTAAGCCATTCGCGTTCGCGTACGTAGATTTCCAGCAAGGCGCGCAGGGCAGGTTGCCGGTAGCGGTTGTCGTCCAGTGATTCAAATAATTCTTCTGCACGATCGAGTAAGCCAGCTTTTAAATAGTCTTGCGCCAGCTCGGCGGTGACGGCTAATTTTTGTTGCGGCTCTAGGGCTTTTTTTTCCAGCAAATGCAGATGCAGATGGATGGCTCTATCCACTTCGCCACGCTTTCTGAATAAGCTGCCTAGGGCGAAATGGAGTTCTAAGGACTCGGTGTTAGCTTGCACAGCCTCGCTGAATGCCTCTATGGCTTTGTCTTGTTGGTTGGTAATGAGAAAATTTAAGCCTTTGAAATAGGCAGCCGGCAGGGCGGTTGATTCGGCCAGCAATTGCTTCAAATCCACCCTGGCAGCTAACCAACCCAGGCTAAAGAAAAGCGGTAAGACCAACAGCCACCAGAATTCAAATTCCATGGTTGATCCTTCTGCAATAGGCTAGATGGGATGATGGCTTCATATGCTAGGCATTTTAACTTAAATTTAAAATCCAGTAAGCGCTTAATGGCAAGCACATAAAAAAACGGCAGCCATCGGCTGCCGTTTTATATTGCTTTGCTAGGGCTAGCAAGCCGCATCTAACTTAAGTTAAATCGACGCGCTCACGCAATTCCTTGCCTGCTTTAAAGTGCGGTACGTGCTTTTCTGGCACTTGCACTTTGCTGCCGGTTTTCGGGTTACGACCCAAACGCGGTGGACGGTAGTTCAAACTGAAACTACCAAAGCCACGAATTTCGATGCGTTCACCAGCCGCTAGGCTGTCAGTCATCGCATCTAGGATGGCTTTGACTGATAGCTCCGCGTCTTTTACAACCAATTGCGGAAAGCGCTCCGCAAGCAGCGTAATTAGTTCAGATTTGGTCATGCTTATTGCCTTTATCTTGTCACTAATTACACTTATTTCTTGCTATCTAGTTTAGCTTTTAATAAAGCACCAAGGTTAGTTGTACCTGCAGAGGCGCCGTCATCCGCCACTTTAGCTGCCGTGTCTTTAGTTTTGGCAGATTTAGCTTTAGGTTTGGCTTCGGATTTATCGTCTGTGCTGCTGGTTGCGCCAGATGGATCGGCAACCAATTGTTTAACGCCTAATGAAATGCGCTCTTTCTCAACGTCTATGGCCAAAATGACAGCTTGCAATTCGTCACCTTTTTTGAAGTTGCGGATTGCTTCTTCGCCAGTTTGTGTCCAAGACAAATCAGACAAGTGCACTAAACCGTCTATGCCACCTGGCAAGCCAATGAAAACACCGAAGTCGGTAATGGATTTGATTTGACCTGATACTTTATCGCCTTTAGCGTGAGTGGCAGAGAAATCATCCCATGGGTTGGCTTGGCATTGTTTCATACCCAATGATAGACGACGACGTGCTTCGTCTATCTCAAGGATCATGACTTCCACTTCGTCTCCTAGTTGAGCCAATTTGCCTGGGTGGATGTTTTTGTTAGTCCAGTCCATTTCTGACACGTGCACCAAACCTTCAATGCCTGGTTCGATTTCAACAAACGCACCGTAATCAGTCAAGTTAGACACTTTACCGAATAAGCGTGTGCTTACTGGGTAACGACGGGTTAGGGCGATCCATGGATCGTCACCCAATTGTTTGATGCCTAGTGAAACGCGGTTTTTCTCTTGATCAAATTTCAAGATTTTCGCTTCCACTTCTTCACCTACGGTTAATACTTCTGATGGGTGTTTTACACGACGCCATGCCAAATCTGTAATGTGTAGCAAGCCATCAATGCCACCTAAATCAACGAATGCACCGTAGTCGGTGATGTTTTTAACGATACCTTTAACCACTGAACCTTCAGCCAATGAACCCATTAAGGCTTCACGGTCTGCGCCAGCACTGACTTCCATCACAGCGCGACGAGAAACAACGATGTTGTTGCGTTTGCGGTCAATTTTAATAACTTTTAAATCGCACTCTTTGTTTTCAAATGGGGTAGTGTCTTTAACAGGACGCACGTCTACCAATGAACCTGGTAGGAAAGCCATGATGCCATTAACAGAAACACGTAAACCGCCTTTAACTTTACCGCTAACAAAACCTTTAATGATGCGACCTTCGTTCATGGCATCTTCTAAATCTAACCATGTTTCCATGCGTTTTGCTTTTTCGCGTGACAGTAAGGTAGAACCAAAACCGTCTTCCAGTTTTTCGATCAATACTTTAACAAAGTCGCCGACTTTAACTTCAAGCTCGCCTTGTGCATTGTGGAATTCAGAAGCAGCGATCACGCTTTCTGATTTTAGACCGGCGTTAACAATAACGTGGTCGCTATCAACAGAGATAACCTCGGCGGTGATTACTTCACCGGAGCGCATTTCTTGATGGATTAAGCTTTCTTCAAAAAGCGCTGCAAATGATTCCATTGAAGAAGGGGTGGATTTAGAAGTAGAAGCCATTAAATAAAAGTACCTAAAAGTAATCCCACCTAGCAGTGGGGTAATTAATAAAACTGCGTATTAGTGTAATGCGCAGACGAAAAAAATTTCACAAAATTTGAAAGAAAGTGATTATAACTAAAACATTGAAAAATAAAAGACTATTTATAGTATTTAGGCGGAAAATTATAGCAAAGCTTGATAATTTTCTAACACCCGCTCTACCGCTTCCACTATGCTCAAATGGTCGGTTTCAAGCAATATGCCATCATTAGCCATAAGCAAGGGCGCGCTGGCGCGATTTTTATCCCTGGCATCGCGCTCTAAAAGATCTTGCAATATGGCTTGGTAATCAGCCGCTTGTTGCTTAGCCAACAATTGTTGATAACGCCGTTGCGCCCGCACTTCGGTGCTGGCGGTGAGGAATACTTTCAATACGGCATCGGGAAAAATAACCGTGCCCATGTCGCGTCCGTCAGCCACCAAACCTGGCGCTTGCCGGAAATCGTGTTGCACACTGCTTAATACTTGTCGTAAGGCTTGGTGCACGGCCACTTGCGAGGCACCTTTGCCCATGGCCTCACTGCGTATGGCTTCGGAAACGTCCTGATCATTAAGCCATACTTGCTCATTCTCAAAGCGCAGCCTGAGTTGCTTCGCACACTTGGCGACCGCTTCGGCGTTCGACCATGCGATACCAGCTTGTTGCGAAGCCAGTGCCACAATTCGGTATAAGGCCCCGGAATCCAAATAGTGGAAACCCAAATGCGTTGCCACCCGCTGGGCAACGGTACCCTTGCCCGAAGCAGACGGCCCGTCTATGGCAATGACTGGGATGGGCTTGTTCATCGTGCTATCTTGGCAAAACATGCAAAGTAATCTGGGAAGGTTTTGTTGACGCAGGCCGGGTCATTGATGGTGATCGGCACGCCAGCCAAAGACACCAATGAAAAGCACATCGCCATGCGGTGGTCATCGTATGTGTCTATGACCGCATTGGGCGTAATAGCAGTCGGCTGGGTAATTTGCAGGTAGTCGCTGCCCTCTACAACCGAGGCACCTACTTTACGCAGTTCGGTGGCCATTGCCGTCAGCCTGTCTGTTTCCTTGACTCGCCAACTGGCGATGTTTCTAAGCGTGCTGGTGCCGTCGGCAAACAAGGCCAAGATGGCCAAGGTCATAGCGGCATC
>CALFXV010000018.1 GCA_937957775.1 uncultured Methylotenera sp.
GCCGTGGTGAGCTTTTCCCAATCTTCGTCTTCTAATTTTCCCGTGCGCATACGGTGTTGATCCAAACGACCGACCGACCCTATCATACGCATGGCCAATTGCGTGGAGGCCATTTCCATGGAGAACACGGCAACCGGCAGACCGGTTTCCAAGGCCACATTCTCAGCCATATTAAGGGAAAAAGCTGTTTTACCCATGGAGGGGCGTCCGGCAACGATAATTAAATCGCCACCCTGCATGCCCGATGTCATGGAATCCAAATCGGTAAAACCGGTAGGCACGCCGGTGACATCCGATGGGTTGTCTCGTGAGAAAAGCTGATCGATACGATCGGCCACTTGCGGTAACAAAACCTTGATATCAACAAAGCCTTGTGAGCTTTTTTTGCCGCCTTCGGCAATTTGAAAAATCTTAGCTTCGGCTTCGTCTAGTAACTGCTGAGCATCACGACCATTTGGTGCGTAGGCACTCTCGGCGATACCGGAACCCACCACCACCAACTGCCGCATCACGGCTCGCTCATGGACAATTTCGGCATAACGTCGGATATTCGCTGCAGTAGGCGTACTTTGCGCTAAGGCGCCCAAATAGGCGATGCCACCTACCCCGGATAATTCTGCTGTGCTTTCTAATGATTCGGCGACTGTGACTATGTCGGCCGGCCGGTTGTGCTCGATGAGCTTAGCAATGTGTTGGAAAATAGCTTTATGATCGTGCCGATAAAAATCTTGCGCACTTAATATATCGGCCACTTTATCCAATGCTTCGTTTTCCAAGAGCAGGCCGCCAAGCACCGACTGCTCAGCATCCACTGAATGGGGGGGGATTTTTAATGCGTCTAATTGTTCATCGGCCATGGTGCCAATTATACTGAATAACCACTAAGATTACCCAACAAAAAAGGCTACCGAAGTAGCCTTTTTTGATTTGCAGTACTAACTTAAATCCAAGGTTTTTTGGACTTAGGCTTCGGCCACCACAGTGACGGTAATGCCCACGACTACATCGTGATGCAAGGCCACAGTAACAGCATGATCACCTATGGTTTTTAACGGACCATCAGGCATACGCACCAAGGCTTTAGTCACTTCAAAACCTTGTGCTACTAATGATTCAGCAATGTCACCGTTAGTAACAGAACCGAACAAACGGCCATCCACACCGGCTTTTTGCGCGATGCTTACCACGAAATTAGCCAATTTTTCACCGCGTGCTTGCGCCGCAGCCAAAATGGCAGCTTGTTGTTTTTCCAACTCCACACGGCGCGCAGCGATTTCAGCTTTATTGGCTTCGGTTGCACGCTTGGCTTTACCTTGAGGAATTAAAAAATTACGGCCGTAGCCATCTTTAACTTTAACGATGTCACCTAAATTACCTAGGTTACCCACTTTTTCTAATAAAATAACTTGCATGGTAGCCTCCGATTATTGGTGTTTGTCTGTGTATGGAAGCAAAGCTAAGAAACGTGCAAGTTTAACTGCAGTCGTTAATTGGCGTTGATAACGGGCTTTTGTGCCTGTCATACGAGCTGGAATGATCTTTGCATTTTCTGAAATAAAATCTTTAAGCAAATCCACGTCTTTGTAATCCACTTGCTTGATGCCTTCTGCTGAAAAACGGCAGTAACGGCGGCGTTTGTACATTTCTCTTGCCATCTTGAACTCCTAAATATTTTCTATATGGTTAATGTGCATCACCAATTGCGTGCTTTTAAGGCTGCGTCTGGCTAAAAAACCAGTAACGCGTATGCGTGAGCCTATTGTTAGGCCTTGCAATGCCAAGTCACCTAAAGTAACCGCATTGACTTCGCACTCCACCATACGCTTCATGCCCGCTTCCATTTGCTCGGATGCATGACGCAATACAACACTTAACAACGGTATGCCTGCTGGCGTGTAGCGAAGCGGCTCTGTATGCACAACTTCAGCTTGCAACAGCAGTTTATTCAAAGCTTATGCTGCCACCTCTGTAGCGTCAGCGGCTACTGGTGCACCATCACGGCTCAACACGGATTTTGATTTTTCTTCTTTCATCATCGGTGAAGGGGCAGTCACGGCTGTTTTTGTTGACATCATTAAATGACGTAACACAGCATCGTTAAATTTGAAGCCATGCTCTAATTCAGCCAGCACTTCAAGGTTGCACTCGATGTTCATTAACACATAGTGTGCTTTGTGGATTTTTTGGATAGGGTAAGCAAGTTGACGACGACCCCAGTCTTCTAGACGATGCACTGCACCGCCGCTAGCAGTGATTAGCGTACGGTAACGCTCTATCATCGCTGGCACTTGTTCGCTTTGGTCCGGATGGACGATAAACACTAGTTCATAATGTCTCATTAGTACTCCTTTTGGATATAAGCCACCTGCAAAGCGCTTCATCATGGATGAAACGCAAATCAATCGTGCAGTGTGACAAGGTTAATTTACTGCTTGCTTGGATAAGATTACCAAGCAAGCTCGCGATTATAGACAAAAGCTACGCACTAATCAAACACTATTCATGCCTATTTGATACTAAAAGAATGGATTTAGACCAAGTCCGGCATTTCTGCACCAAAGAATTTTGTGCGCAGCGTTTTAAGTTGATCGCGGTAATCGGCGGCTTTTTCAAACTCCAAGTTTTTGGCGCTATCGTGCATGGCTTTTTCCAAACGCTTCAGTTCTTTAGCCATCTGTTTCTCAGTCAGCGATTCGTAATTGGCTTGTTCCTGCAGCACTTTGCGCTCACGCAAGGCTTCGTCTTTGTCGTAAACGCCGTCTATGATGTCTTTGATACGTTTGCTTATGCCTTTAGGCACAATGCCATTGGCTGCATTAAAGGCCAATTGCACCCCTCGCCTGCGCTCCATTTCATCCATGGCCGCCTTCATGCTACGGGTGATGTGGTTAGCGTAAAAAATGACCAAGCCATTCAAATTACGCGCGGCGCGGCCGGATGTTTGTATCAGCGAACGCTCGGAGCGCAAGAAGCCTTCTTTATCGGCATCCAGCACGGCCACCAGCGACACTTCGGGTATGTCCAGGCCTTCACGCAACAAATTGATGCCGACTAAGACATCGAATTCGCCCAAGCG
>CALFXV010000019.1 GCA_937957775.1 uncultured Methylotenera sp.
AGCTTCTTGTCATCGGTGGGCAGGTCAAAACCGCGGACTTGGCAAGGGGAGTTTTAAGGCAACGTGGCATACAAGAAATTGATGGTGTATCCATCGTCCAGCCGATTACAGTTAAGTCTGTGTTGGTAGATGAGCCGATTAGTTTTGATGCGTTTAAATCCATAGTACTTCATGATGGCGTTTATCGACCAGGCCCAGTATTCATTGAAATCCCAATTGATGTTCAGGCTAGGCTGGTTGAATTCACCACTCCAAAGACTAATAACCTTGGAGCTGAATTGCCCAAAATATCACTCGGTGATATTGCTGGTGTTGTAAATAAGATCAATCATGCAAAAAGACCTGCTATTTTGCTTGGTGGCGGCATAAATCGCAGGACTGCTAAACATCTTAAAGACAAGTTAAGCCAACTGAGTATCCCCATTCTCACCACCTGGAATGCAGCAGACAGAATTCCTTTTGATCAACATAATTACATGGGGCGCCCCAATACTTGGGGACAACGAAGTGCTAACTTAGTCATGCAACAAGCCGACTTATTAATTGCCGTTGGCACTAGGTTGGGCATGCAACAAACAGGGTTTAATTGGCAAAACTTTATTCCCAATGGCCATGTAATTCAAATTGACATTGATAAAGCCGAGTTAGAAAAGGGACACCCAAAAATTGACCTAGGACTTTTTGGCGATGCAAATACATTCCTTGAGGATTTATTAGATAAAAAAATTGATGATCACTCAGAGTGGCTCACCTATGCTCGTAGCATCAGAAATGCCATCCCCTTAGTCGAGGATGTTAATAAGACGGCCAGTGGCTTCTTATCACCATATCACTTTGCCCAAATGCTATCGAGTGTTTGTTCGGAGACCGACGTTGTCATTCCATGTAGCAGCGGGGGAGCATTCACCATAATGATGCAGACCTTTGAGCAAAAAGGCGATCAAAAAATTGTTACCAATAAAGGACTGGCATCCATGGGTTATGGGCTTTCTGGTGCAATAGGAGCAGCCATTGCAAACCCAAACTCAAGAACCGTTCTGGTTGAAGGTGACGGAGGGTTTTCCCAAAACCTACAAGAAATAGGCACAGCGGCCATTAATGAATTGAATCTTAAAATGTTTATTTTTGACGACTCTGGCTATGCATCGATCAGAGCAACACAAAGAAATTACTTCGGCGGGTCATACGTTGGATGTGATCGGTCTACTGGCTTAGGGCTGCCTAATTGGGAAAAGTTATTTGCTGCTTGGGATGTGCCAGTAATGCGCTTAAATAAAGATTTTACCGAGGATGTCAAATTTAGGGCTATGTTTGAAAGTGATGGATTAGCCGCATTTATTGTTCCAGTTGATCCTGAGCAGACATACTTTCCAAAAATTACCAGCCGCATTACTGAAAATGGATCGATGGAATCCAATCCACTGCATAAAATGACACCGGACTTATCGGAAGAACAATACTTAAACGTTTCCAAGTATCTTTAAGCTGCTAATAATAGAGGGATAAAAATGAATTTACGTGAAAAACAGATGCTTGATATCTTGAAGAAATTAAAGCAAGAGTCAGGCGCCCTAGCGGTCAAGGCAGAGTTTGAGGCTGAAGGCACCCGTATTGATGAGCTGCTTAGATTAATTGAAATAGCCCGTAAGGCTGATTTGAATGTCGCCCTTAAAATTGGCGGCTGTGAAGCCATCAGGGATCTGATTGAGAGCAAGCAACTTGGGGTTGAATATATCATTGCACCCATGGTCGAAACACCTTATGCGTTATCTAAATTCATTGATGCTAAGAATAAAATTTATGAACCCATCGAGCAGGAAGACACGGCCTTTCTGTTTAACGTTGAGACAATTACAGCATTTAATCATATCGAGGAAATGGCCAAGCTTGCCTCTGCAAAGAATGGCTTAGATGGGTTGGTATTTGGACGAGTAGACTTCTGTGGATCGATGGGTTGGGATCGCTTAGATATCAACACTGATAAAGTGACCGACTACTGTGTGAAAGCAGGCCAGTATTGCCTAGAGGCAGGAATCGATATGGTCGTTGGCGGTGCCGTTTCAATTGATGCATTAACCATGCTAAAGCGCATCAAAAAAACAAACTTAACGCGTTTTGAAACGCGCAAAGTGATCTTTAATTCAAATGCGATTGATAGCCCTTCGATTGAAGCTGGATTATTGGATGCAGTAAAATTTGAGATGCTGTGGCTGATGAATAAACGTGATTATTATTCGATGATCATGAAAGAAGACGATGCTCGTATAGCCATGCTGGAAGCGCGTTGGAAAGTTCTATAAATCATCAATGAAAACACTGCTTGTTATAGGCGGCACTGGATTTTTTGGCAAGTCCATCTTAGACGCATATTCTAGGAATCTATTGGCGCCATGGCATATAAGTAAAGTCATAGTGATGTCAAGGAATGCCACCAAACTTCTTCACGATACACCTGATTTAGTTGGCCCAAATATTGAGCTTTATTCTGCTGACATTACAAATACAGAAGGTTTGCCCTTGGCTGACTATGTTATTCATGCTGCAGCATCGACTGACGTTAGAAACTATTTATCAAGTCCAGAAGATGAGAAAAAGAATATACAAGCAGGCACATACCATTATTGTGATTTAGCAAGAATACACCATGCTAATAGTAAAATCGTCTATGTCAGTTCCGGAGCGGTTTACGGTGTTCAGCCACCTAATTTAGATCAAATTGATGAGTCATTTGTAGGCGATCTCTCTAAAATGGCTCCCGGAAAACTAGACTATGCTGTTGCAAAACAAGATGCTGAAAAGGCAATCATCGATTTGGGGACGGCAGGATTAAATGTGAGTATTGCAAGATGCTTTGCCTTTGTTGGAAAATATTTACCGCGAGACCAACATTTTGCAATAGGTAACTTTATTGATGATCTGATTAACAAACGGCCAATTGCAGTAAAAGCAAACCATCAAGTTTACCGCAGTTATATGTACGCTGATGACCTTGTGGAATGGCTAATGACCATTGCTGATGTAGCTTCACCAAGATGTCCACTTTACAATGTTGGATCAAATCAAGCCGTTCTTGTTAGTGATTTAGCTAAATTATTAGCCGATACTTACCATGTCCCAGCAGAAATTCCTCTTATCGCTGATTCCAAAATTGATCGTTACATACCATCAATTAAAAAGGCTAAAAATGAGCTTGGGGTACTTTTAAAATATAGGCTTACAGAATCAATTAACGAGACAATTAAAAATCTTGTATGAAACAAATGGTTAATTAGTAAAAAAATGAATAAAAATAAATCAAACTTAGCCCCGCTCATAGCCATTATTGGTTGCGATGGCTCAGGCAAATCAACCGTTAGCGCCGCCATTCTTGATTGGATGCAAGGTTATGGTCCTGCCGTGGCCGCGCATTTGGGGAAGCAAATGGGCAACATAGGCCGCACCATTGCCAGCTGGCCACTTATCGGCAAGCTGCTGGATCAATTCATCGTCCGCAAAACCAAAAATACCCAAATACAGCGTGAAAAAAAGACCCCGGGCTTATTTGTCGCTCTGGTCTTATACACTTTTTCACTTCGTAGACTGCGTCGCTTTAAACAAATGATGGCGCAGCGTAAACAGGGCTTTATTGTGGTCACAGACCGCTACCCGCAATTGGAGTTTCCCGGTTCATACGATGGCACTGGCCTATCGATTACTGCACCAGGTAATTTTTTGGTGCGCTGGCTAGCTAGAAGAGAACGAGCTCAGTGCGAATGGATGACCAGCTTTAAGCCGGATTTAGTGATACGCTTAAATGTCGATTTAGACACGGCTTGTGCCCGCAAGCCTGACCATAGACGCGAACTACTTCGTGACAAAATAGCCATCACCCCGCAATTGACTTTTAACGGTGCCCCTATCGTTGAAATCGACAGCAGCCAAGCCTTGCCTAAGGTGATAGAGCAAACTAAAGCTGCCGTGGCTAAAACCATGGCAGCCCGTGGTTACACCTTAAAGTAAGCTGAATTGAACACGCGAGGCCAATAATGCTTGGCAACGATCACCCACAAAGCTAACCAAGCGTAAGCCATAATCCAACTTGCTAGCACGTCACTAGGCCAATGCACCCCCAGCGCAATGCGCGATAAGCCTATGGCCAAAGAAGAGATTAAAGCGAAGCCATATAGACTCCACTGCGCGCTGCGCAGCTTTAAAAGTGGCGCTAACACCAAGGCTAAGGCGAGATAAAACAGAGTGCTGTTTAAGGCGTGGCCGCTGGGAAAACTCATGGAGCTGACCTGATCCAAATGCGGCACAAGCCCCGGCCTTGGTCTTGCCACCCAAGCTTTAATCAAAGTAGAGAGGCTGATCCCGCTGAGCAAAACACCCGATAGAAACATGGCACTTTGCCAACGGCGGAGGCATAACAATAGAGTAATGCCGAGGCCGGCAGCAAACAAGCGTGGTGCGGTGTCGCCTAGCCAGCTAACCGATAACCAAAACTGCTGCATCCATGCCGGACCGGCCAATTTGGCATGGTCTTGGCCATCACGAAACCACAACAAAATAGCATTATCCAGACTCAGTGGTCCGTATTGCTTTAAAACCAAGCCACAAGCGCTCACACTGATTATCAGCAAGCATAAGGGAAGCAATCGGCAAACTTGCTTGGTATGCATGAATGCTATGGTTTAGCCTCAGTGCTGACATTGGCATTCAAATCGCTTGCCTGCCAACCACCACCCAAGGCTTTAATAAGCCCCACACTCGCTGTCAGGCGTTTTGCTAAGATGGCTAAACTGCCTTTTTCGCTTTCCAGCGCAGCCGTTTGAGCGCCAATAAGAACGGGGTAGTTGATGATGCCTACTTTATGTTGATTGTTCATGATCTGAGCTGTCGAACGCGAGGCTTTAATTGCGGCCTCGGTGTTGCCTGCAGCAGCAGCTAAGGATTCTAAACTGGCCAAGCCATCCTCCACCTCACGAAAGCCATTGAGCACAGTTTGTTGGTAGTCTGCCATTGCCTCTTCATAAGCCGATGACGCTTCAGACTGCCTGGCCTTATTTTGCCCACCAGAAAATATAGGCACGGTTACACTTGGCCCACCTAAAAGGCCGCTTTGTATGCTGACACCCGCAAACAAACTTAATGTTGGGTAGGCAGACGCTTCGGCTTCGCCAATTTTAGCGCTGGCCGCCGCCATTCTGCGTTCTGCCGCTGCAATGTCTGGGCGACGCAGCAATAAATCAGCTGGCAAGGCAAGGGGGATGTCTGGCACTCTTGCTTTTAGCAAGGACGGCGCAATAGAAAAATCAGCCGGTGGCTTGCCTATTAAAACCGCTATAGCATGCTCCCATTGCGCACGGCTTACTTTGGCTTCATGCAGTTGCGACTGCAATTCATTAAGCTTAGATTGCACCTGCAAAACCGCACTTCTGTCGGCTACACCCACTGCGTATTGGTTTTGTGTGACCTTTAGGTGATGCTCCTGTACCGTCATGATTGCTTGCAACAACTGAATTTGATTGTCTTGCACCCTCAGATTAAAGTAATGTTCGGCCAATTGCGCTTGCAGGGACAGTTTCATGCCCGCTAAATCGGCAGCGCTGGCCTGAGCGGCTGCACCGCTGGCTTCAATATTGCGTTGTATGCGTCCCCACAAATCAATTTCCCATCTGGCCATGACCCCTAAATCGTTACGCCGTCCAGGCAAAGGCTGAAACGCCACCGAAGGCAGTTTAGCTGCCTCTGCCACCTCAGTCATGGCTCTGGCCTGCTGAGATTTGGCGGCCATGGCCTGCAGGGAATAATTTTTCGGTTCAACTTGCGTAATCAGCTGATTAAGTTCTTCATCGGCATACAAGGTCCACCATTGCGCGGTCATTTCGCTGACGGGCTTGCTGGAATCGGCTTCTTTGTAAGTGGCCGGGCTATTCGCTGCTGGGCGAACATAATCCGGGCCCATAGCCTTACAGGCAGCGACTAAGCTGGCTATGCCAAGCAAAAGAAACAGGCGTCCAAATCGATTTGTATTCATCACGGTCATGGTCTTTAGTCTACCACGGCATTTCTTAGATGCGAGGTGTAGTGTGGGTTAAGGTGCTGCAAGCGACCACTCAGCCACTTGCTAAATCGGTCTAAGTAAATGTACACCACCGGCGTGGTATACAAGGTAAGCAGTTGGCTAACAATCAAGCCGCCGCCTATGGCTATGCCTAAAGGCTGGCGCATTTCTGCACCATCGCCTTGGCCTAGCGCTAAGGGCACGGCCGCCAAAAGCGCGGCGATGGTGGTCATTAAAATCGGCCTAAAGCGTAACAAGCAGGCTTCAAATATCGCTTGCTCAGCCGTGACAGAAGCCGTGCGCTGAGTGGCCAGGGCAAAATCGATCATCATGATGGCATTTTTCATGACGATGCCTATCAGCATAAAAATGCCTATCATGGCGATCACGCTAAAGCCACTTTGAAACAAGATCAAGGCCATCAAGGCGCCCACGCCCGCCGATGGCAGCGTGGAAATAATGGTCAGCGGGTGGATCAAACTTTCGTAGAGCACGCCCAAGACTATGTACAAACTTAAAAAGGCCGCCAAAATCAGCATGGGCTGATTATCTAACATCTCTTTAAAGGCCTTGGCCGAACCCTGAAAACTGCCACGCACCGAGCTAGGCAAGCTGATGCCTTGCAGCGCCTCATCGATTAAACGAGTGGCTTGTGATAAGGACACGCCCTTGGGCAAATTGAAGGACACGGTGGTGGCGGCAAATTGGCCATGGTGATTCACTTGCAAGGACGCCTCGGTCTCTTTATAACTGGCCACCATGGACAAAGGCACAGGCTGACCGTTGGCATTGATGATGTTTAGGTGATCCAAGGCAGTGGGCGACTGAGCAAATTCTGGCGCTATGCCCATCACCACTTGGTAGTGGTTAAGCGATTGGTAGACATTGCTGGCCACGCGTTGGGTAAAGGCATTGTTTAATACGCTGTCTATCTGTTTGGCGCTGATGCCCAAGCGAGCCGCCGCGTCGCGGTCTATGTTCAAGCTGGTTTGCAAGCCGTGCGCCTGCACATCGGAATCCAAATCGAGCAATTGCGGCACCTTAGCCAGGGTGCGGCGTATGCTCGGCTCCCATTGTTGCAGTAAAGCCAGTTCATCGGCTTGCACGGTGTACTCATAACTGGAGCGACTTTGCCTGCCGCCTATGCGTATGTCTTGCACCGGGTTCAAGATTAAGTCCGCGCCTGGTTGATCGGCCAAACGCTCACGCAAACGCGCGATGACTTTATCTGCCGTGTCGTGCCTTTCCTTTAGCGGTTTTAAACTAATAAACAGCGAGGCCGAATTGGCTTGGCCACCTCCACCGGTATAGCCCACGGCGGTTTTAACGGCTGGATCGGCCTTGATGATATCGATGAAGCGCGCTAATTTCTTTTCCATGGCCTGAAAGGACACGCTCTGATCGGCTTGTATGCGACCGGTTAGCTGCCCCGTGTCTTGTGCTGGAAAAAAGCTTTTCGCAATCACTGTGTACAAAAAGACATTGATGCATACCGTTAACAGTAAACCGCCCATGGTCAACGCCGCATGATTGAGCGCCCATGACAAGCTGCGCTTGTAGGCATCCAATAGGCGATTAAACAGCGCATCGCTCCATTGAAAAAAACGTGGGCTAATCTGCACGGGGCCGCTAGGCTTGAGTAAATAGGCACACATCATGGGCACCGTTGTGAGCGACACCACCAGCGAAATAAGAATAGCGACCACCAAGGTCACCACAAACTCACGGACGAACAAGCCGACGTAGCCGCCCATTAATAGCATGGGAATAAACACCGCTATGATGACCAAGGTCATGCTTAATACCGTTGAGCCCACTTCTTTGGCTCCTAGGTAAGCGGCTTGTTTTGCATCCAGCCCGTTTTCTAGGTGTCGCGTGATGTTTTCCAGTACCACAATCGCGTCATCAACCACAAAGCCCACGGCTATGGTGAGCGCCATCAAGGACAGGGTATTGAGGCTGTAATCGAGTAGATACATGGCGGCAAACGTGCCGACCAACGACACCGGCACCGCCACGATGGGCACCAAGGCGGCGCGGCCATTGCGTAAAAACATCAGCACCACCAAGATCACCAACAACACGGCAAACACCAAGGTGTATCCGGCATCGTTTATCGATGCACGTATGTTGCTGGTGCGCTCCATGGCCACGCTTAAGTCTACGGCCGCGGGAATCGAGGCTTTTAAGCTAGGCAGTACATCGCTAATGCGGCCCACGGTATCAATAATGTTGGCGCCGGCTTCACGTTTGATCACCACCAGCACCGCCGGTTTACCGTTATCCAAGCCTGCGGTGCGCACGTCTTCGACGCCATCGGTCAATTGCGCCACGTCGCGCATGGCCACCGCCGCGCCATTTTGGTATTTAATCACCACGCCCGCGTAATCGGCGGCACCTTCTAATTGCCCGTTTGAGGCAATTTGCCAATGGCCACTGGCGTCATCCAAGCTGCCTTGCGGTAAGTTAGAGTTAGCTGACGAAAGGGCTTTGCGAACCTCATCAAGGCCCACGCCGTATTGCTGCAAAGCGCTAGGGTTGAGATCCACGCGCACCGCCGGTAAGGCACTGCCACCGACTTCAATTTCACCCACGCCTTTTAGTTGCGATAGCTTTTGTGACACCACCGTCGAGGCGGCATCGTAAAGTTGACCCTGGCTCATCGATGCCGAGGTCAAGCTCAGTATCATGATGGGCGCGTCCGCCGGATTCACCTTGCGGTAAAAAGGCTTGCTCGGCATGCTGCTCGGCAAATCACTTTGTGCGGCATTCAAGGCGGCTTGCACATCCCGCGCTGCACCATTGATGTCGCGGTCTAGGTTGAATTGCAAGACGATACGGCTGGCGCCTAGCGCACTGGTCGAGGTCATTTCGGTGATGCCGGCGATGCGCCCTAATGATCGCTCCAGCGGTGTGGTAACGGCGGCGGCCATGGTTTCCGGGCTGGCCCCAGGTAGCGATGCCGAGACTTTAATGGTGGGAATGTCTACCCTAGGTAAGGGGGAAATAGGCAACAACTGCAAGGCGCTGATGCCCACCAACATCAGCCCTAAGGTCAATAGCGTGGTGGCTACCGGTCTACTGATGAAGGGCGCACTAAAGTTCATGGGCGCAGCCTCATGCCCAGCCTTTGACCTTGTCCACCAAGCGAGGCCATATTCCGGCTTGGGCTAGGCGCTCCATGGCCAGATAAATGACCGGCGTGGTAAACAAGGTGAGCATTTGGCTCATGACCAAACCGCCTACTAGGGTAATGCCCAAGGGGTGACGCAAATCGGAACCGACCCCCCAGCCCAACATCAGTGGCAAGGCACCTAACAAGGCCGCAAAGGTGGTCATGGTGATGGGTCGCAAGCGCAATAAGCAGGCTTGGTAGATGGCCTCGCGTGCCGTTAAGCCTTGTTCGCGCTGCGCATCCAGGGCAAAATCGATCATCATGATGGCGTTCTTCATGACGATGCCTATCAATAAAATGATGCCGATAATGGCAATCACATTGAGCTCGTTACCCGACAGCATTAAGGCCAATAAGGCGCCTATGCCTGCCGATGGCAGGGTAGACAAGATGGTAACCGGGTGTATGTAGCTTTCGTAAAGTACCCCTAACACAATGTACACCACCACGATGGCCGCCAAAATTAACCACAATTGATTGGCCAGTGAGGCTTTAAATGCCAAGGTGGCGCCTTGCAATTTCAACTGGCTGCTGGCCGGTAATGCCAATTCGCGCTGGGCTGTTTCCACCACGTCTATCGCCTCGTCCAAAGACGTGCCTGGCGCTAAGTTAAAGGAAATGGTGCTGGCCGGAAATTGCCCAGCGCGGCTAATCAATAAGGGCGCACGGCGCTCGCTGACCGAGGCAATCGACGACAAGGGGATTTGCTTGGAAAGATTGGAAGCCGTGACATTGGCGCCGCCACTCATGTTGCTCACGTACAAACCGGCTAGACCCTGCACGCTGTCACGGAATGCCGGCTTCACTTCCAGTATGACGCGTTGCTGATTGGTAGGCGTAAACAAGGTTAACACTTGGCGTTGACCATAGGCGTTGTACAAGGTGTTGTTGACGTCGTTGGCGCTCAGGCCATAGCGTGCCGCCATGTTGCGGTCTATCTCGACGTGGGCTTGCAAGCCACCTTCTTGCTGGTCGCTGGTGACATCAGCCAATTCGGGGGCGGCGCTTAAGCGTGCCACCAATTTTGGCACCCAGGCGCGCAACACCTCGGCATCGGCATCTTCCAATGAAATTTGGTACTGCGTCGGGCTGACTTTATCTTCTATGGTTAAATCCTGCACGGGTTGCATGAACAACTTAATGCCTTGTACCTCGGCCACCGCAGTTTGCAAGCGGGCGATCACTTCATCGGCCCGCTCGCGCTCAGCCAATGGTTTCAAATTAATCAAGAAGCGGCCGGTATTGAGCGTCGCATTGCTGCCATCCACGCCTATGAAGGAAGACAAACTATCCACCGCCGGATCCTGCAAAATCACCCGACCCAAGGCTTGTTGGCGCTCGGCCATGGCAGCGAACGACAAGCTGGTCGGGCCTTGTGAAACGGCTTGAATGGCACCGGTGTCTTGCACCGGGAAAAAGCCTTTGGGAATGAACACGTACAGCAACACCGTGATGACTAGGGTGAGCCCGGCCACCATCAGCGTTAAGCGTTGGCGATTAAACACCCATTGCAACATCTCCCCATAGCGCACGGTGACCTTATCAAACCAGGCGCCGGTCACCACAAAGAAACGGCTTTGCTCAGCGGCCGGCACGTGGCGCAATAAACGCGCGCACATCATGGGGGTGAGGGTCAAGGACACCACGGCCGAAATCAGGATGGCCACCAATAAAGTCACGGCAAATTCGTGGAATAAACGGCCGATGACGTCGCCCATAAACAGCAGTGGAATCAACACCGCCATCAAGGACACCGTCAAGGACACGATGGTGAAGCCGATTTGCTTGGACCCCTTAAGGGCAGCTTGCATAGGCGACTCACCGGCCTCGATGTAGCGCATGATGTTTTCTATCATGACGATGGCGTCGTCCACCACAAAGCCGGTGGCCACAATCAGCGCCATTAGGGTTAAGTTGTTGATGGAAAAGCCAGCCAAATACATGGCGGCAAAACTGCCTATTAAGGATAAGGGCACGGCCACACTAGGAATAATCGTGGCGGGCAGGTTGCGTAAAAATAGGAAAATCACCATGACCACCAAGGCCACCGACAACAGCAATTCAAACTGCACGTCGGCCACCGAGGCGCGTATGGTTTGCGTTCTATCGGTGAGCACGGTCACTTTAACGGCAGGCGGCAAACTCGCTTGCAATGCCGGCAATACTTTTTTAATGCCGTCCACCACCTCAATAACATTGGCCCCAGGCTGACGCTGCACGTTGACTATCAGCGCTTGGGATTCATTGCCCCAGGCCGCTAATTTGGCATTCTCGGCGCCGTCCACCACCTCGGCCACTTCCCTTAAACGCACAGGAGCGCCATTGCGGTAGGTCACGGTTAGGCCTAAAAACTCCTCCACGGATTGCAACTGATCATTGGAATTCAAACTGGATGATTGATTGGGGCCGTCAAAGCCACCTTTAGCTTGGTTGGAATTGACGTTGCTTATCGCTAAACGCAAATCTTCCAAGGATAAATTGTAAGCGGCCAGGGCTTTGGGGTTGGCTTGCACGCGAATGGCCGGGCGTTGCCCACCGCTGATGCTGACCAAGCCAACGCCGGGCAATTGGGAGATTTTGGCTATCAACCTCGATTCTGCCAATTTTTGCATGGTTGGCAATGGCAAAGTTGGGGAAGTCAGGGCCAAGGTCAAAATGGCTGGATCGGCTGGGTTGATCTTGCTGTATATAGGCAACTGCGGCAGATCGGGCGGCAACAAATTAATCGCGCCATTGATGGCAGCTTGCACGTCTTGCTCGGCCACATCCAAGGGCAGTTCCAGATTAAATTGCAAGGTAATCACGGAAGCCCCGTCTGAACTGGTCGAGGACATTTGTTTCAAGCCTGGCATTCTGCCAAATTGCCGCTCCAATGGCGCGGTGATGTTAGACGTGACTAAATCTGGACTGGCACCTGGGTATAAAGTGACCACTTGTATGGTCGGGTAATCAAATTGCGGGAGGGCGGAAACCGGAATGACGCGGTAGGCAAACAAGCCCACTAGCAATATCGCCACCATGAGCAAAGAGGTGGCGATGGGCCGAGCAATAAACGGGCGCGAAATATTCATGGCGGCTTAATGTAGCCTTACAAGCTCAAGGAGCGTGACAGAATCATGGTCTCAAGACCGCGACTGGCGCCGCGTGATGCGTTTGAAGCGACCGGCGTTGCCTGACCGATGACTTTAATCTTGGTGCCCTCCCTGAGGCGATCCGCTCCCTCTACCACCACTTGGCTGCCGACCGACAAGCCGCTTAACACCACCGTGGTGTCACCTTGCTTGGCACCCAATTTAACCGGGGTCACGGTGACGGTATGGTTGTCTTTTAACTGATAAACAAAACTGCCTTTAGCGCCGTGTTGTATGGCGGCGGTTGGCATAAGGGTAGCTTTCGCTAGGCTTTGCACCGGCATTTTGATGTTAACAAATTGGTTGGCAAAGAGCGCATTGTCGGTATTGGGGAATTCTGCTTTTAACTTTATGGTACCGGTGGTGGGGTCGATTTTATTGTCCGCCGCCAACAACCAACCTTTGCCTAAATTGCGCTCTTGGCTTCTGTCGTAAGCTTGCACCGCAATGCGCTCTGAACCGAGCAGTTTCATGACTTGTGGCAAGGCATCTTCTGGGGCGGTAAACACGACGCTGATGGGTTGCAATTGGGTGATCACGACGATGCCTTTAGCACCGGAGGCACGCAGCATATTGCCTTTATCGATTTGTCGTAAGCCCACGCGACCGCTAATAGGGGCGATCACTTTGGTGTGCGAGAGCTGCAATTTTGCGTTGTCTATGCTGCCTTGATCGGCTTGCACGGCGGCTTTGTGTTGGCGAACCAGCGCCTCTTGCGTGTCCACTGACTGACGGGAAATCGAGTCTTGTGCCAACAGGGTGCGATAGCGCTCTAGATCTGCTTGCGCATTATCCAGCAGCGCTTGATCGCGGGCTAATTGCCCAGCCGCTAAGGTGAGCTGAACTTCGAATGGACGTGGGTCAATTTGCGCCAGCAAATCACCGGCTTTAACCATTTGCCCTTCTTTAAAATCAATGCTGGTAATTTGACCGTCTACCCGGCCGTATACCTCAACCGCGTTGAGCGGCGTGACCGTGCCTATGGCCAATAAATTGTCATCAAATTGACCTTGGCGTACCGACGCCAACACCACCGGCATCTTCTCGGCATCAGCCACATCAGACTGCGTGTTGGGCGTTGCGGCGGGCGGCGTGACTGGGTCGCCTGAGCTCATCCAAATCACCACGGCCAAAACCACTGCACCCACGCCTAGGGTGAGCAGTTGGCGTTTTCCTAAGGTGGTTTTGGGTCTAGCCGAGCTTAGGCCTGAAAACAGTTTTGCTAGATCAGAATGAGATGCCATGTGTCGTTACCGTTTAAAGGTTAGGCTTGAATTATAGACGATAATCCAGTCTATGCACTAGCAAGCATAGGGGCGATTTTAGATCGCTTATGTAGGAGCGGCGCCTCGCCGCGAATTAGGATTATCGCGGCGAGGCGCCGCTCCTACAAACCCACCCTCTTAGAATGTTGGGGGGGTTCAATGCAATCCTAAGGATAAAACGCCGATAAAAAACCCGGCACATCGCTGAGCCGGGTTGCTTATATCACGCTGCTAAATAGGCGTGATTAAAATGGAATGTCGTCCTCGAAATCGTCAAAGCCTGAACCGCCTGCCGCTGGTTTTGCCGCAGCAGGTTTGGCCGCTACCGGGTTGCTAGGCGCTTGATTGTAATCGTCACCGCCGCTGCTTTGATCCATGCCGCCGTCGTAACTGGCATTGGAGCCGGCGCCATCACGGCCACCCAACATTTGCATTTGATCGGCAATGATTTCCGTGGTGTAGCGGTCTTGGCCTTCTTTGGTTTGCCATTTGCGCGTTTGCAAGCGGCCTTCGACATACACAGGACGGCCTTTTTTTAAGTACTCGCCGGCAATCTCGGCCAACTTACGGTACATGACTATGTTGTGCCACTCGGTGCGCTCTTGCTTGGCACCGGCTTTGTCTTTCCAGCTATCGGTGGTGGCAATGCTGAAATTACAAACCGCGTCGCCGTTCGGCATGAAACGCACTTCAGGATCGCGGCCTAAATTACCGACTAAAATTACTTTATTTACTGATGCCATTTTTTATCCCCTCAATAGTTGCTGCACCTTGGACTCGTTCCAAGCCTGCGTGTTATGTATTTTTAAATCCACTTTCAAAATGACCGTGCGCTCTTGCGGCAAAACCACTGCCTCTAATACGCCCGCCAGTTTGCTTAACTGATTTTTAAGCTTGCTCGCTTGTTCTGTACTTAACTCAGCCGACGCTTCATCCAAGCTGTACATCTTGGTTTTAAGTGCCGGTGGCGCTTGCATGGAATAAGCCAATAGTAGCCATAAAAGCATCATTACGCTACAAAAAATAAACACGCTGGAAAAACCAAAACGGTGCGATAAATAGCCGCCAATGGCACCCCCAACAAAGATGCCCAAGGATTGCGCGGTGTTGTACACGCCCATGGCCGTGCCCTTGGCAGCAGCAGGGGCCATTTTGCTGATGATGGACGGCAATGAGGCCTCCAACAAATTAAACGCCACGAAATACACCGTCAATGAAAATACGATGCCCCAAAAGAAACTAATTGAAAAAGCAAAAAGCACTTGCGCAAACAACATGGTGGCCACGGCCGCCACGAACACCTGCTTCATCTTGGCCTGTTTTTCTGCGTAAATAATGGCCGGCACCATCAGCGCAAAAGACAGCAACAACACCGGTAAATAAATAAACCAATGTTGATTCACGTTAAGCGTGCTGGCCTTGCTAATGGCAAACGGTACCACAACAAACATGGCCATTTGCGCGGCATGCAAGGCAAAAATGCCGTAATTTAAACGCAGCAATTGTGCATTGTTCAGCACGTCTTTTAATTTAGCCGGCGCGGCGCTGGCATCGGAATGGTAGTGGCTATTCACCGGATCGGGCACCACGTATTTAACCACAGCAATAGCGGCCAAGGTCAACACGGCGGTCATGAAAAATATGCCCGGCACGCCTATCCATTGATTGAGCAAAGGTCCACCCACTAAGGACACGGCAAAGGCCACGCCTATGGTGGCGCCTATGCTGGCCATGGCCTTGGTACGGTTTTCATCGCGGGTTAAATCGGCCAATAAGGCCGTGACCACGGCAGACACGGCTCCGGCCCCTTGCACGGCGCGGCCTATGATCATGCCTTCTATGTTCATGGCCAGGGCTGCCATCATGCTGCCCACCGCGAAGATGCCTAGACCTAAATAGATCATGGGCTTGCGGCCAAATTTATCGGAGGCCATGCCAAACGGCAGTTGAAACAAGGCTTGGGTTAGGCCGTAAGCACCGAGTGCCAAGCCTATCATGAGCGGGGTGGGGTGTTCAGGAAAGGAAGCGGCGTATACCGCAAAAATAGGCAAGATGGAAAATAGGCCGAACATGCGCAAGCCATAAATGGAGGCCAAACTGACGGTGGCGCGCAATTCAACTGGGGTCATTTTATCTAAACTACTGCCTTCAACTAGGGCGGCCATTTTATGCGCGGCCACGTCTTTAACCAACCCACCTAACTGATTTTTTATGGCTGTCATGTAAATTACTTGAGCTAATTTTAGAAAAGTAGGTATATTAGCAGGTTGCCAAAAATTAACCGAGCCTTTAGCCCCAAGCATGATGGAATTCATAAAAATACGCGGTGCACGCACGCACAATCTTAAAAATATTTCATTGGATATTCCCCGCAATCAGCTGGTGGTGATCACCGGTTTATCTGGCTCCGGAAAATCGTCCTTGGCCTTTGATACCCTGTATGCCGAAGGCCAGCGACGTTATGTGGAATCCTTATCGGCCTACGCCAGACAATTTTTGGCGCGCATGGACAAGCCGGATGTGGACCTGATAGAAGGCTTGTCGCCGGCCATATCCATAGAGCAAAAATCCACCTCGCATAACCCGCGCTCAACCGTGGGCACCGTCACCGAAATTCACGATTATTTGCGTCTGCTTTACGCCCGTGCCGGCGATCCAGAATGCCCAGAGCACGGCATCAAATTAGAAGCGCAAACCGTCAGCCAAATGGTCGATCATGTCATGGCTTTGCCAGAAGACACCAAGCTCATGTTGTTGGCACCGGTGGTGAGCAATCGCAAAGGCGAGCAAGTCGATTTATTTGAAGAACTCAAAGCGCAAGGTTTTGTGCGCTTGCGCATAGACGGCACCATTTATGAAATGGACGCGCTGCCGCAATTGGCCAAGACCACCAAGCACAGCGTGGAAGTGGTCATAGATCGGATAAAAGTTAAACCGGACATGAAGCAACGTATCGCCGAATCATTCGAAACCGCCTTGCGTTTAGCCGAGGGCAAAGCCATCGCTTTTGAGATGGATAGCGAGCGCGAGCATTTGTTTTCTGCTAAGTTTGCTTGCCCAATTTGTGAGTACTCACTCGCTGAATTAGAACCGCGCCTATTCTCTTTCAACAACCCTATGGGTGCTTGCCCAAGTTGCGATGGTCTAGGCAACATGAACTTTTTTGACCCGAAACGGGTGGTGGCTTTTCCGCATTTATCCTTGGCCGCTGGCGCCATTAAAGGTTGGGATAGACGCAACCAATTTTACTTTCAGATGCTGGCTAGTTTAGCAGCGCATTATCAATTTGATTTGGACAGCCCCTTTGAAAAATTGCCGGAAAACATACAACAGGTTTTACTGCACGGCAGCGACAAAGAAACTTTGCCGTTTAAATACCTAAATGAACGCGGCACTTTCTTCGAAAAAACCCATGCCTTTGAGGGAATTTTAAACAATTTAAAACGCCGTTATCACGAAACCGATTCGCAAACCGTGCGCGAAGAATTGGCCAAATACCTCAATTCAAAAACCTGCCCAGATTGCAACGGCACCCGTTTACGCAAAGCTGCACGCTTCGTAAAAGTGGGCAATAAAAACATACACGAAGTTTGTGAAGTGCCTTTAAAGTTAGCGCTTACTTTCTTTGAAACACTTGAATTGACTGGGGCTAAATTAGCCATCGCGGATAAGATCGTAAAAGAAATCAGCAACCGCTTGAAGTTTTTAACCAACGTCGGCTTGGAGTATTTATCTTTGTCGCGCTCGGCTGAAACCCTATCCGGCGGTGAAGCACAACGCATACGCTTGGCCAGCCAAATCGGCAGCGGCCTAACCGGCGTCATGTACGTATTGGACGAACCGTCCATCGGATTGCACCAACGCGATAACGACCGTTTATTAGAAACACTTAAGCGTTTGCGCGACATAGGCAATAGCGTCATCGTGGTCGAGCACGATCACGATGCCATTTTGGCGGCCGATTACGTGATTGATATTGGTCCCGGTGCCGGCGAGCACGGCGGCAAAATTGTCGCGGAAGGCACCCCCGCCGAAGTCTTGGCCAACCCCAACTCACTGACCGGCGAATACTTAAGCGGCAAAAAACAAATCATCTATAACAAAAAACGCACCGCCCCCGATCCAGCGCGTTGGCTAAAATTAAGCCATGCCACTGGCAACAACTTAAAAGACGTCAGCTTGAAATTGCCGGTGGGCTTACTAAGTTGCATTACTGGCGTGTCCGGTAGCGGCAAATCCACCTTGATTAATGACACCCTTTACCGTGTCGTGTCACAGCATTTGTATGGCAGCAACACCGAACCGGCCGCCTTTGGTGAAATCGACGGCTTGGCCTTTTTTGACAAAGTGGTGGACGTGGATCAAAGCCCGATAGGCCGAACCCCGCGCTCCAACCCGGCCACTTACACTGGCTTATTTACCCCCATCCGTGATCTTTTTGCCAACGTGCCGGAAAGCCGCGTTCGTGGTTACGGCCCCGGTCGCTATTCCTTTAACGTTAAAGGTGGCCGTTGTGAAGCCTGCCAAGGCGATGGCGTGTTGCGCGTTGAAATGCACTTTTTACCTGATGTCTACGTGCCATGCGACGTGTGCAAAGGTCACCGCTACAACCGTGAAACCTTGGAAATTCAGTTTAAAGGCAAAAACATACGCGAAGTATTGGAAATGACAGTGGAACAAGCGCACGTGTTTTTTAGTGCTCAACCGGTCATTGCCCGCAAGTTAAAAACCCTGTTGGATGTGGGCTTGGGCTACATCACCCTAGGGCAAAGTGCCACCACTTTATCCGGCGGCGAAGCGCAACGGGTAAAGTTAGCCCTGGAATTAAGCAAACGCGACACCGGTCGCACTCTTTACATATTGGATGAACCAACCACCGGCTTGCACTTTGCCGACATCCAATTGCTGTTAGACGTGATTCATCGTTTGAGGGATGCCGGCAACACCATCGTCATTATTGAACACAATTTGGACGTGATTAAAACGGCCGATTGGATAGTGGACATGGGCCCAGAGGGTGGGGATGGAGGCGGCATTATTATCGCCGAAGGCACGCCTGAAAAAGTGGCAGAAAACAAACACAGTTACACAGCTAAGTACTTAAAAGCCATGCTGTAAAGTTGCTAAGAAACAAACGTTATTTTTAAAATCAGCAAGCGTATAATCTGTTATCAGATTTCACATCATGGGAACAGTCATGAAAGATAGCAAAACAACATCAGCCATTGAAAATGAAAGTTTCGACGATCATTTGGTTCGAACAAGCTTAGAAGCGGAAGCAGAAGCGGAAAAAAATGGTTGGATAAATAATGAAGAAGCAGAAGCGTTAATGACTGCTCACAAGCATGCTTACTTCAAAAAATAATCAGTGTGATTTTCGCTTAAGCGCCAAAAAAGCCACATGAGTTTATTTAGCGCTTAGTAAAGTCAAAAGCGGGAATGACAATAAGTCTATTGTAGGAGCGGCGCCCCGCCGCGATACGTCTTTTTATCTGCATTTAAGCTTAATCAAGCGCACATCGATAAGCCAGATTGGCAAAATCAAATTTCACTTAGGCACGCTCACTTGGTACATGCGTGCTTGTATGGTGGCGGTGCGCCGGCTTAAATAATTGGTGTAAGTGTGCTTGTCATAAAAGCGTGGATTGGGAATCATGGCGGCTAACTTAGCGGCTTGACCGCTGCTCAAATTGGCGGCGCTGGTTTTGTAATAATGCCGGGCAGCGGCCTCGGCACCAAATACCCCGTTGCCCCACTCGATGATATTTAGATAGATTTCCAATATGCGCTTTTTACTTAGGATGTTTTCCAACATCACCGTAATGAGCGCCTCTTCTGCTTTGCGCCAAGGCGTGCGCTTGGTAGACAAAAATAAATTCTTAGCCAATTGCTGACTGATGGTGGAGCCGCCCGCAACGATTTTGCCTTTGCGCTTGTTCTTCTTGTAGGCTTTTTCTATGCCTTCCCAATCGAAGCCCTCGTGATCTAAAAATTTGGCATCCTCACTGGCAATCACGGCCCGTTTTAAGTGAATAGAGATTTTGTTGTATTTCACCCATTTGTGTTTTAACTCGGCATCCGGATTTTTTTCTTGGATGACATCCAGACGGTCTTCCATGAAGGCACTGGACGAGGGATTGAATTGTATCCACCAACAAATATGCAGCAATATCCACAGTTGGTAGGCAAACAGCAACATAAAAAACGCCACCAATCCGCGCGTGACGTAGCCACTATAGTTCAGTGGCTGGGCTTGTTCGTGTCGATTAAGTAACCAATTTTTCATGCGACTGTATGCATTTATAGGCTTAGTTGTTGCAGCAAGGCTTGCGTGTTTGGCCGCACCCCACGCCAGATAGCAAAGGTCTCGGCCGCTTGTTCTAGTAGCATACCCAATCCATCGGCCACCTTGGCGCCACATCGCTTTGCCTGCTGCATGAACGGCGTTTCACGGCCGTACATCATGTCGTAGGCCAAACAATCGGGGGCAAAAATGCTGTCGGGGATGGCCAATGGGCTGCCGCTCAAACCAGCCGAGGTGGCATTGATCACAATGTCAAAAGCGCCATCGCCTAATTCAGCTAGAGGAACGGCCTGCAATTTAGTGGGCGTGGCTACCGCTTTGTTTAACATCGCTTGCGCTTTATCCAAGCTGCGATTGGTGATGACCAATAAGCTGGGCTTAGCCGCCAGTATAGGTTGCAACACCCCTTCGGCTGCGCCGCCGGCGCCAATTAAAAGCACGCGCTTGCCAGTAAATTCACATTGCTTATTGAATTCTATGTCGCGTACCAAGCCGGCCCCGTCGGTGTTGTCAGCCAGTATGCCGTGCTCGGTAAAACTCAAGGTGTTGGCTGCACCGGCAGCCATAGCGCGCTCGCTACGCTGATCCGCCATGTCGTAGGCAGAAAATTTAAACGGCACGGTCACGTTAACGCCTTTATAACCTTGCTTAATGAGGGCTTGCACGGTGCCAGCAAAGTCATCCAGTGGCGCCAATATCGCTTCATAGGACATGGCTTGCGCCGTTTGTTTAGCAAACTCGGTATGTATCAAAGGCGATTTGCTGTGCGCAATCGGGTTGCCTATGACCGCGTAGTGATCGGTCATGCTTTAGTTGGTCCAAGGCAAATTGGCGTGCTTCCAGCCATTCATGGTGGTGCGCTGTTTTGCTGCATTGGCCTCGCCCTCAAAGCCCTCGAGGATGTTGTAGGCTTGGGCATAACCCAATTCTTCAGCCAACACGGCGGCATTGTGTGAGCGACCACCGGTGCGGCAGAGGAATAATACCGTTAGGTCTTTATCCACATTGGCAAGCAATTGCTCGGCGAACTTCTCGTTTTTAACCATGCCCGGGTAAAATGCCCACTCTATGTTTAGGGCATTGGGTACACGGCCGACTAACTCTAACTCGGCCTTGGTGCGCACGTCTACCAACAGCGCTTTTGGGTCGGCCTGTAAAATGGCGTAGGCTTCGGCAGGCGTCAATGCACCTAGATAGGGGAAACTGTTCTCTAAACTGCGTTGATGTGCGGATTGTAATATGCCCTGTATTTGACTCATAACCCCACCCTTTATTTTTTGTGAATGATGCGGCCATTGCCTATAAAGCATAGGCCAGCATTTCAATTTTACTTACGTTCAAATTATAGCCGGATTGCACAAAAAACCAGCCCCCTGCCATGCGATAAATTGATGCACTTTAATGGTGCAAAAAATAAGTATATTGCACTTTAATGGTGCTTAATCCTGGGCGGCATTTCCGCTCTTAGGCAAAAAAGCCGGCTTTTGGTCTTTTCAGCATGGCACGTTTCCTGCTAATCTAGCACGTTGAATACTTTGTAATTTTATACAGTTAAGAATTTGTTTTATCTATTCCACACCATACTTAGGAGATTTTGATGTCAGTGGCTAATGTAATGAAAATGGTAAAAGAAAACGACATTAAATTTGTTGATTTTCGTTTTACCGACACACGCGGTAAAGAGCAACATGTAACCGTTCCTGTTTCTGCATTCAATGAAGACAAATTTACCGAAGGCCACGCCTTTGACGGTTCTTCTATTGCTGGCTGGAAAGGCATTCAAGCCTCAGACATGCAATTAATGCCAGATCCAACCACGGCTAATATCGACCCATTCATGGACGAGCCTACATTGATCCTAACTTGCGATGTAGTGGACCCAACAGACGGCAAAGGTTACGACCGTTGCCCACGTAGCTTGGCTAAACGTGCTGAAGCTTACTTAAAAGCCAGCGGTATCGGTGACACGGCTTACTTTGGTCCTGAACCAGAATTCTTCATTTTTGATTCCATCGAATGGGACGTAAGCATGAGCGGTAGCTCAGTGCGCATCAACTCAGAAGAAGCGGCTTGGTCTACAAAAGACAAATTCGAAGGCGGCAACACTGGCCACCGTCCAGGTGTAAAAGGCGGTTACTTCCCAGTGCCACCAGTCGATTCATTGCAAGACGTGCGTTCTGCTATGTGTATCGCGCTTGAAGAAATGGGCGTGCCAGTTGAAGTGCACCACCATGAAGTGGCCACAGCCGGTCAATGTGAAATCGGTACACAATTCAGCACGTTGACAAAACGTGCAGACTGGACACAAATCCTTAAATACGTGGTGTTAAACACCGCCCACGCTTACGGCAAAACAGCTACTTTCATGCCAAAACCATTCGCTGGCGATAACGGTTCAGGCATGCACGTGCACCAATCCATTTGGAAAGACGGTAAAAACTTGTTCGCTGGTAACGGCTACGCTGGTTTGAGCGATTTTGCGCTTTACTACATTGGCGGCATCATCAAGCACGCTAAAGCATTGAACGCGATCACCAACCCAGGTACTAACTCATACAAACGCTTGGTACCGCACTTTGAAGCGCCGGTTAAATTAGCTTACTCCGCTAAAAACCGCTCTGCTTCTATCCGCATCCCATTTGTGCACTCTGACAAAGCACGCCGTGTTGAAGCACGCTTCCCAGATCCAATTGCTAACCCATACTTGGCATTCAGTGCCTTGATGATGGCGGGTCTAGATGGCGTACAAAACAAGATCCATCCAGGTGAGCCAGCGACTAAAGACTTGTACCATCTTCCACCAGAAGAAGATGCGCAAATCCCAACAGTGTGTGCCTCACTAGAAGAAGCCTTGGCTAACCTAGACAAAGACCGCGAGTTCTTAACCCGCGGTGGTGTATTCACCAACGATTGGATAGACAGCTACATTGCCTTAAAAATGGAAGAAGTAAACAAACTACGCATGACTCCGCACCCAGCTGAGTTTGGTTTGTACTACTCTTGCTAAGTTAAACTAAGCTAGTTAAAAAGGGGCGAATCATCGCCCCTTTTTTATTGCCCACTGTTGCACTAAGACCACGGGATTTCGCACTTTCCCAGCTTACCGCTTATCCCGACAATTTAAGTTAATCGCGGCGGGGGGCCGCTCCTACAAACCCAAGCTATGAAGAAAAGGGTTTTTTGTAGGAGCGGCGCCCCGCCGCGATATTTACGTTTTATTCATCCAATCAATGCGAATTGCCTAGGCCTAACAACTGTTCTACACTACAAGCATGATAAAAAATATTCTTCTAAGCTGCATTAGCAGCCTCGTCTTCACACTGTTTGCAAGCACGGTGCTGGCTGACATTTACAAACACACGGACGACAACGGGGTGGTCACTTACTCCAACCTAAAAAGCAAAGGCGCCATTAAGTTAAACATCGCTAACGACGGCGATTCAAGCAATGCCAGTGAACAATCTGAGCAAGCCAGCCCACGCAGCAAGCCTCGCCAAAGCAGCAATGACTTTCCGCGAGTGGATGCGAACACGCAAACTCAACGCGATGCCAAACGCCAAAGCATATTAGAGTCCGAGCTCAAGGCCGAAAAAGCCGCCTTAAGCCTTGCCAAAGAAGCCTATGCACTAGAGGCCGCTAAGCCAGAAATAGCCAGGCAGAAAAACAGCGATGGCACGGTATCCACTTACCGCAACATGGCTAAATTCAATGAAAAAATGAAACCCTTGCAAGCCGAAGTAGACAACCATCAAAACAACATTGAATTGCTGCAAAAAGAATTGAATGGCATGCGTTAGCGGCATAAGATTGATTTATGCCCAGCCTGCCCTAAAGTTGGTCTGGCTTTTGCTTTAATCATAGTATGATCAAACTACCCAATTTAATTTAGCCTCAATTATGGTCCACGCCACCCCCAATCATTTTAAAGGCTTAGAGCACCTCGCCACCGCGATCATCTTGCTTAATTCAGAGAACCGCGTGGTCTACATCAACCCTGGTGCGGAGATTACCTTTGCCTTCAGTGCCACGCACGTCAGCGGCATGCTGATCAACGAGGTGTTTCCTAATTGCGAAATTTTAATGTTGGCCGTGAACAACGCCACCAAACAACAAAGCCCGTTTCGTGAGCACGAATTTGCCATCAGCACGCATAGGCAATTGTCTTTTGCCGTCACCTGCACCGTCACGCCGATTGACACGCCGGATGCCTGCTTGATTTTAGAGTTTCAACAAATGGACGCGCAATTGCGCATCGCGCGTGAAGAACGCATGCTAATTCAACAGCAAGCCAACGCCGAATTGTTGCGCAACTTAGCCCATGAAATCCGCAATCCCTTAGGTGGTTTGCGGGGGGCAGCGCAATTGCTAGAACACGAGCTGCCTTCACCCAGCTTACGCGAGTACACCCAGGTCATCATTAAAGAAGCCGATCGTTTGCAGTCCTTGATGGACCGTTTGCTGATTCCGCACCGCGCCCCTAAATACCAACCCACCAACATCCACGAGGTGTTAGAGCGCGTACGCAGCCTGCTCATGGCCGAATCGTCTAAGGGCTTGGTGATTAAACGCGATTACGATTTAAGCTTGCCCGAACTCATAGGCGATCGAGAAAAACTCATACAAGCGGTGCTTAATATTGCCCGCAACGCCGTGCAAGCCATGCAAGGGCAAAACAAGGCCGATAGCCAACTGAGCTTCCGAACCCGTGCGGAACGGCAAGTGACGCTGGCGCGTAAGCGCTACCGCGTGGCGATTAAATTGGAAATTATTGATAACGGCCCTGGCATCCCCAACGACATCCGCGAACGCATTTTTTACCCCTTGGTATCGGGCAGCGAGGGCGGCACAGGCTTGGGCCTTACCTTGGCGCAAACTTTCATCACCCAGCACCACGGCATGATTGAATGCGAAAGCAAACCAGGCCATACCTGCTTTACCATATTGCTACCAATAGAAACCTCGGCCATTAAACCAACAAGCATAAAGAATTAAATTCACGGCCTGTGGTCGCGAATACGCTGCATTTTAAATAGTGAGAACCGCATGAAACCAATTTGGATTATTGACGACGACAAATCGATACGCTGGGTATTTGAAAAAGCCCTGTCGCGCACCGACCTAGAATTTAAAACCTTTTCTTCGGTGGCCGAGGCGATTAATGCCTTAGAACACGAGCAACCGCAAGTGGTGGTCAGTGATATCCGCATGCCTAACGAGTCGGGTTTGGATTTTTTGTCTGAAATTAAACAAAAATTTCCCGACATTCCGGTCATCATCATGACTGCCTACTCCGATTTAGAAAGCGCCGTGGCCGCTTTTCAAGGTGGTGCCTTTGAGTATTTGGCCAAACCGTTTGACGTGGACCAAGCCATGGACGTGATCAAACGCGCCGTGGAAGAAAGCACGCGCCAATACACCGAGGCCGTGGTGGAAGAAGACACACCGGAAATCATAGGTCAAGCACCGGCCATGCAGGAGGTTTTTAGAGCCATAGGCCGCTTAAGTCGCTCGCATGCTACTGTGTTGATCAACGGCGAATCCGGCAGCGGCAAAGAGCTGGTAGCCCGCGCCTTGCACCGGCACAGCCCGCGTGGCGATAAACCTTTTATTGCCATTAACACCGCGGCCATCCCAAAAGACCTGCTTGAATCCGAACTGTTTGGTCACGAGCGTGGCGCGTTTACCGGTGCGCAAGCCGCCAGACGCGGTCGTTTTGAGCAAGCCGACACCGGTACGCTATTTTTAGACGAGATAGGCGACATGCCCGCCGACTTGCAAACTCGCCTACTAAGGGTGCTAAGCGACGGCCAGTTTTACCGCATAGGCGGCCATCAACCGATTAAGGTGAATGTCCGCATCATTGCCGCCACCCACCAAGACTTGGAAGAACGCGTTAAACAAGGCCTGTTCCGTGAAGACTTATTTCACCGTCTTAATGTGATTCGATTACGCTTACCGGCCTTGCGCGAACGCCGCGAGGACATCCCACTGCTGATTAAGCATTTCTTACAACACAGCGCCACCGAATTGGGCGTGGAAGCCAAGCAACCGTCCGCGGCCGCCTTGCAATACTTAAGCGCGGTCAATTGGAGCGGTAACGTAAGGCAATTGGAGAACGTTTGCCATTGGCTTACCGTGATGGCGCCCGGGCAAAACATAGACATCGCCGATTTACCGCCAGAACTTAAAGAAGACAGCAGCAAATCCAGTGCCGCCCTTTCTTGGCAAGAAGGCTTGGCCAGTGAAGTGATGGACGCATTAAATCGCGGCGAACAAAATGTGCTGGAAACCCGCACGCAAATTTTTGAACGCATTTTAATCACCAAAGCGCTCGAGCACACCCGCGGCCGTCGCATAGAAGCGGCCAATCAACTGGGCATGGGGCGCAACACGCTCACGCGTAAAATTCAGGAACTGGGAATAGAAGAATAGTGACTTGCTGTATGCTTACTAGCAATGCTTTAGCAAACAGCATCAACCATTTTACTTGCAGCTAAAACTTAGCTCGCGGTGCACGAAATCGTTCGTTTGCACCTTATTTAAAACCTTATAGCCATTTGAACAAGTGCGCTGGGCTTTTCTAAAGCAACTGTCCCAGCCTTCGGCCACACCATTGCAGGTGGTCTTATACGTATTATCGGTCATGGCTTGAACCGGTTGTTCCTGGAAATGCATGAGACTGCTGCAGGCACTCAGGAAAAAGATGGAGCACGAAATAAAGGTGATTTTTAGCATATTGCTCGCTTTATTGAGGATGTCGGTGTTTATTTGGTCTACGTTAGTTAGTGTATTATTCAAGCATTATAAGAAATATAAGCTATTTTAAACATGCAAACAATAACAGCCCTTCTAGATGAAGCCCTCGCACTTTGCCAATCTGGGCAATTGGATGATGGGCAAAAAATTTATTTACAGATACTCGAGCGCGAACCTGCCAATATTAAAGCGCTGTCCAATTTAGCTTCCATAGCATTGCATAACGGCAATTTGGATCAATCCATTGCGCTATTTAAAACATCACTAAGCATTGATCCCACTCAAGCCATAGCACATTATAACTATGGCATGGCCCTTCAAAAGGCCAATGAATTTGAAAGTGCGCTTACTGCATACGATGCCGCCATACAGCTAAATGCAAATTTCGTGCAAGCTTACAACAACCGTGGCCTTAGCAAAAGTGCATTAAAACGCCATGAGCATGCCTTGGCAGATTTCAACTATGCCACAAGACTTAATCCGGATTACGCTGAGGCGTATAACAACCGCGGATTAACCCACAGTGAATTAAAACAGCATGAGGATGCCTTGGCAGATTATGCGCAGGCGCTTGCGCTCAACCCAAATTATGCACAGGCCTACAGCAACCGTGCGCTAACATTAGATGAATTAAGGCGTTATGACGAGGCTTTGGCCGACTATGCACAGGCGATTGCGCTTAACCCAAATTATGTGGAGGCCTACAGCAATCGTGGGTTAACGCTGACGGAATTAAAGCGCTATGATGAAGCATTGGCAGACTACGCACAGGCGATTGCGCTTAACCCAGAGTATGCCGAGGCACACAATAATCGGGGCATCACCTACAGCGAATTAAATCGCTTTGACCAGGCCTTGGTAAGTTACCAGCGTGCCTTTCAACTCAAGCCCGAAATAGATCTCCTGTTAACTGCTTTGCTGCATACGAAAATGCATCTATGCGATTGGGATAATTTCTATCCCTTAATCCAGCAATTGCACGAGACAATCAATAAGCAAGAACGAGGAATCAATCCATTTATTACATTAGGGCTAATAGATAATCCCGCCTTACAAAAGCAAGTAGCCGAAAAATACGTGCAAGATGAATACCCAGCAATAGCAACGCACATCAAAGTGGGCCCGTATCCCACCCATAAAAAAATACGTATAGGCTATTTTTCAGCGGACTTTCGAAATCACCCGGTGGCTTTACTCACGGCAGAGTTATTTGAACTGCACGACCGTGAACATTTCGAGGTGATTGCTTTTTCTTTTGGGGCCAACACCCATGATCTTTTAAGGCAGCGCCTAGAAAGAAGCTTTGATCAATTTATTGACGTTAAAGATCGGTCGGATGCAGCAATTGCTCAGCTTGCCAGAGAAATGGAAATTGACATAGCCGTGGACTTAGGCGGGTTTACTAAGTATTGCCGGGTGGCCATTTTTGCCATGCGGGCAGCGCCCATACAAATAAGTTACATCGGCTACCTAGGCACAATGGGGGCGGACTACTTTGA
>CALFXV010000020.1 GCA_937957775.1 uncultured Methylotenera sp.
GCGGCATCCACTCTACCCTTTGGGGCTTTGCGGCGATTGCCGTCATGATGATGGTCTACTACATGGCCTTTGGTGCGGTATCGGTAGCCGCGCTGGCTATTAACTTACTGCTATTGGTGGCCATACTGTCTATGTTGCAAGCCACGCTCACCTTGCCCGGCTTGGCAGCGATTGCCTTGGCATTGGGTATGGCGATTGACGCCAACGTGCTGATCAACGAACGGGTGCGTGAAGAATTGCGCAATGGCAACACGCCGCAAGCCAGTATACACGCTGGTTACGACCGCGCCTGGGACACCATCCTGGACTCCAACGTGACCACCTTGATTGCCGGTTTGGCCTTATTCATGTTTGGTACCGGCCCGATCAAAGGCTTTGCTGTGGTGCACGTGTTGGGCATCCTAACCTCGATGTTCAGTGCGGTATTGGTGTCTCGCGCCATGGTCAACTTCATGTATGGTTATCGCCGCAAATTAAGCCAATTATCCATAGGCCAAATTTTCCGAGCTTAAGGCCTTAGCTTCAATTTTTTAGAGTAAAAAATTATGGAATTATTTAGAATCAAGAACGACATTCCCTTCATGAGCTACGGCCGTTTAACGACGGCCATCTCCTTGATTACGTTCGTGCTAGCCGTGGTGTTTTTAGCCACACGCGGTTTAAATTTTGGCGTGGACTTCACCGGCGGCACCATCATGGAAGTGAACTACCCGCAAGCCGCCAACTTAGAAAGCGTGCGTAAAGCGGTCGACAGCATAGGCCTCAAAGAAGCCACCGTGCAAAACTTTGGTTCCAGTCACGATGTGTTAATCCGCTTGCCGGTTAAAGCCGGCGTATCGGTATCGCAATTGTCCGAACAAGTTAAAACTGCTCTGGTAACGGCGGACCCGAAAGCAGAAGTGCGCCGCGTGGAATCAGTGGGCGCACAAGTGGGCGACGAGCTCTATGAAAACGGCGGCCTAGCGCTATTCTTTGTCAGCTTAGGCATCGTCTTGTACTTGTGGTTACGATTTGAATGGCGTTTTGCCGTGGCTGCGATCATCGCCAACATGCACGACGTGGTGATCATCTTAGGCTTTTTTGCCTTCTTCCAATGGGAATTCAATCTGACCGTGCTGGCTGCTATTTTGGCCGTGTTAGGTTACTCAGTGAACGAATCCGTGGTGGTGTTTGACCGCGTGCGGGAAAACTTCCGCAAGATGCGTAAAGCCAGCGTGGTGCAAGTCATAGACAACGCCATTACCCGCACCATGTCACGCACTATCATTACCCACACCATGACGCAAACCATGGTCGGCTCCATGTTGCTGTTTGGCGGTGAAGTGCTGCACAACTTTGCCTTGGCCCTCACCATCGGCATTTTATTTGGTATTTATTCATCCGTACTGGTGGCTTGCCCCATTGCCATGTGGTTGGGGGTAAGTCGCGCCAACTTAATCGGTGACGTAGAGAAAAAAGAAGACGCCAGCAAAGCCGGTAAAAAAACCGACGTGGCTGAGCCTCACCCGTCCGATTTTGCCTAAAGTCAGTTTCAGCGCGAGACCATCAAGTGCGACACTCCAGCCGCACTTGATTATTCGCAGCTTCCCCGTATACACTCACCATAACTTCATCACCGACTAAGACGCATTGGACAACATCCCCATTTCTTGGCAGTTAGGCATCTTAATCCTACTGCTGGTTATTTCCGGCTTTTTTTCTATAGCCGAAACCAGCTTGATGTCCCTCAATCGTTATCGCTTGCGGCATCTGGTCAAACAAGGTCACCGAGGCGCACGCCTGGCCAGCAAACTGCTGGCTAAAACCGACAAACTGTTAGGCGTTATTTTGCTATGCAATAACTTCGCCAATGCGGCCTCTGCCACCTTGGTAACGGTCATCATAGTCGAGCTGTTTGGTGAAGGCGAATGGGTATTAATGGCCGGCACCATGGCCGTGACCTTTGCTATTTTAGTCTTCAGTGAAATTTCACCTAAAGTCATCGCTGCCGCTTACCCAGAAAAATTGGGCATATTCTGCAGTTACTTGCTTTACCCGCTATTAAAAGTCCTGTACCCGATGGTGTGGTTCATCAACTTGTTTGTTGGGGCATTATTGCGCCTATTAAAAATTCGCGTCAATTTCGAAGAAAGTACGCAGTCCTTAACCATGGATGAATTACGCAGCATCGTTACCGATGCTGGGCACTTTATGCCCAAGAAACACCAATCCATATTATTGAATTTGTTTGAGTTAGAAAGCATCACGGTCGACGACGTGATGACAGCCCATACCCTGGTTGAGGCGATAGATTTAGACGAACCAATGGAAGCGATTTTGGAAAAAATTGCCAACAGCCAACATACCCGCTTACCCGTCCACCAAGGTGAGCACGAGGAAATGATAGGTATCTTGCACCTGCGCAAAATTATGTCGCAGTTACGTGCCCACAGCGAGGACGAAACGTTGGATAAAGCGGCATTGATGGAAGCCATCAGCGAGCCCTACTTCATTCCCTCTGGCACGCCGCTTTACACGCAAATTCAGCAGTTTCAAGAAAATAAGCAACGCGTGGCATTGGTGGTGGACGAATACGGTGAGTTCAAAGGCTTGATCACCTTAGAGGACATACTCGAAGAAATGATAGGCGACTTCACCACGCAATCGCCATCCCGATTAGGCGGCTTCAAAAAAGAGGCCGATGGCAGTTGGTTAGTGGACGGCAGCAGCACCTTGCGCGAGCTAAACAAAAAACTGCATCTAGACTTCCCACTGGACGGCCCGCGCACACTCAATGGCTTGATCATTGAGCATTTTGAAGATATCCCTGAATCGAATACCAGTTTCAAGGTCGGCCAGCACGTCTTAGAGATTGTGCAAACCCAAGATCGCATCGTTAAAAGCGTTAAAATTTTTCCCTAATCCCGCCTCTGCGACAAAAAAATTTAAGTGGTCGCCGCATAAATTTGACTTGAATTTTTTAGCGCTTAGCCCAAAATAAAACCCTATGACGCAACACGCAAATAACACGGCGATTAAAACCAAACCGGCCAAAACTAAAATGCCTCCCCTGTATAAGGTGCTGCTTTTAAATGACGATTACACGCCCATGGAATTCGTTGTGGATTGCATCACGCAGTTTTTTAACAAAAGCCGTGAACAAGCTACGAAAATCATGCTCCAAGTACACACTGAAGGCGTAGGCGTTTGCGGTTTATACCCGCAAGACATCGCCGAAACAAAAATGCATCAAGTGCAACAGGCGGCCAAACAAGCACAACACCCTTTGCAATGCACTATTGAACCGGTCTAAACCCCAATTTGTTTTTATTAAATAAAGCTAGGACACCCGATGATTGCTCAAGAACTAGAAGTTAGCCTACACATGGCGTTTATGGACGCTAGGCAAAAGCGTCATGAGCTGATTACCGTCGAGCACTTGCTGCTGGCCATGATAGACAACCCCACGGCAGCGGAAGTCATGCGCGCTTGCGGGGGTAAATTGGAAATTCTGCGCGGGGAACTCAACCAATACATAGAAGAGCACACGCCCACCGTGCATGGTGAAGAAGAAGTCGACACCCAACCCACCTTAGGCTTTCAACGCGTCATCCAACGTGCCATGCTGCACGTGCAATCGTCTGGCAAAAAAGAAGTGACCGGCGCCAATGTGCTGGTGGCTATTTTTGGGGAAAAAGAATCGCACGCAGTGTTTTTCTTGCAGCAACAGGGCGTGACCCGTTTAGACGTGGTCAATTTCATTTCACACGGCGTATCAAAAGTAGCCGAGACAGCTAAAACCGAAGGCGCCGAGCAAGAAACGGAAGCCGAAGCCACGCCTAATGGCGCCTTAGACAACTACGCACAAAACCTGAATGCACAAGTGGCAGCCGGAAAAATAGACCCGCTAATAGGCCGTGGTCCAGAATTGGAAAGAGTGGTGCAAACCCTGTGCCGTCGTCGCAAAAACAACCCCTTACTGGTGGGCGAAGCCGGTGTCGGCAAAACTGCCATCGCTGAAGGTTTGGCGCGCCGCATCGTGGAAAAAGACATCCCCGACGTGTTAGCCAATGCCACTGTCTACTCCCTAGACATGGGCGCCTTATTAGCTGGCACCAAATACCGCGGTGATTTTGAGCAACGCCTAAAAGCCGTGATGAAACAATTGGCTGAAAATCCAGATGCCATATTATTCATAGATGAAATCCACACCCTTATAGGGGCGGGTGCAGCCAGCGGCGGCAGCATGGATGCCAGCAATTTATTGAAACCGGCCTTATCCAATGGCACTTTAAAATGCATAGGCGCCACCACTTACCAAGAGTACCGTGGCGTGTTTGAGAAAGACCACGCGCTCACCCGCCGCTTCCAAAAAATTGACGTGATGGAGCCCAGCGTGGCCGAAACCATAGAAATTTTAAAAGGCCTTAAATCTCGCTTTGAGGCACACCATAAAGTTAAGTACGCCAGCAGCGCCTTGAGCACGGCTGCGGAATTATCGGCCAAATACATCAACGACCGCCATCTGCCGGACAAAGCCATAGACGTGATCGATGAGGCTGGAGCGGCCCAGCGCGTGCTGCCTAAATCCAAACAAAAGAAAGTCATAGGCAACAAAGAAATAGAAGACATCATCGCCAAAATTGCGCGCATTCCGCCCAAGAACATTTCCAGCGATGACCGCAGCGCACTAAAAACCTTAGAACGCGATCTGAAAGCAGTGGTGTTTGGTCAAGATAAAGCCATAGAGGTATTAAGTTCAGCCGTAAAAATGGCGCGCAGCGGCCTAGGTCAAACCAACAAACCCATAGGCAATTTCTTGTTCAGCGGCCCTACCGGTGTCGGCAAAACCGAAGTGGCCAAGCAATTGGCCTACATCATGGGCATAGAATTGATACGCTTTGACATGAGTGAATACATGGAACGCCATGCCGTTTCACGCCTCATAGGCGCGCCGCCTGGTTACGTAGGCTTTGAGCAAGGCGGCTTGATGACCGAAGCGGTTAACAAACACCCCTACTGCGTGATCTTGCTAGACGAAATTGAGAAAGCCCATCCGGATATTTTTAATGTGCTGTTACAGGTGATGGACCACGGCACCTTGACTGACAACAACGGTCGCAAAGCCGACTTCAGAAATGCCACCATCATCATGACCACTAACGCCGGTGCGGAGAACCTAACCAAAACCAATATGGGTTTCACCAGCGCCAAGCAAGCGGGCGACGAACAGGCCGATATCAAGCGTTTATTCTCGCCGGAATTCCGCAACCGCTTGGATGCCACGGTGTCCTTTGCGCCCTTGTCGCAAGACATCATTATTCGCGTGGTGGATAAATTCTTGATTCAATTGGAAGACCAATTGCACGACAAAAAAGTCGAGGCCACTTTCAGCGATGCGCTAAAAGCCTACTTGGGTAAAAAAGGCTTTGACCCCTTAATGGGCGCAAGGCCTATGGCCCGATTAATCCAAGACACCATACGAAAGGCCTTGGCCGATGAATTGCTGTTCGGTCAATTGGCTAACGGTGGCGCGGTGCACGTAGACATAGACGAGCAAGAGCAAGTGCGCTTGGTATTTAGCCAGGATCAAGCAGGCTCGCCTGCTTCCATGGCCACCGCCAGCTAAGCCTTAACCATCACGCCAAGAAACAAGCTTGATTCAAGACTAGCTTGCAACCAAGCTTGCAGTTTGGGATAAGCTGCCTGGGCAAACCAATTGGCATCCACGGCGGCAAACTGCCTAATAAACGGGAAAATAGCCACGTCGGTCAAACTCAAGTGCGTGCCACTTAAAAAAGGCTGATCTTGCAGTGCTAGTTCCAATTTACACAAAAAGACTTCCGCTTGACTGCGGTAGCTTGCGGCTGATTGCTCAGGAAAGCGGCTGGCGTATTTGTACTTATCCAAAGCCTGCTTAAACGCCCCGTCGTTTTCACTGATTAGCGCCTGACTGTTAACACGATCAATGCCTAACCACTGGGCTGGGTCATGCTGCTGCAAGGCCCAGTGCATGATGTCCAAACTTTGTTCCAACACACGTCCATCAGGCAAGACCAGCACCGGCACCGTGCCTTTGGGCGAGACGGCCAACAAGCCGGCTGGTTTGTCTTTGAGGGAAATGTCCTGCACTTGGTAGGCGATGCCTGCATAACTTAAGGCCATGCGCGCACGCATGGCATAAGGGCAGCGTCGATACGAATAAAGCAGCGCTAGGGCAGCCATACTAGAAAAGGCTTAAGCCAGTTTGCGGCAGACGTCATGCACCAAGCCTGGCCCTTGGTAAATTAAGCCGCTGTATAGCTGCACCAAATCGGCACCGGCAGCCATTTTTTCTAGGGCATCATCGCCACTTAAAATACCCCCCACGCCTATGATGGGTAAACTACCTTGCAAGCGTTGCGCCAGCTCGTGTATGACCCAGGTGGACTTTTCCCTGACCGGGGCGCCGGATAAACCGCCGACCTGATCAGCATGCTTGAGGCCTTGCACGGCATCACGCGATAAGGTGGTGTTGCTGGCAATCACGCCGTCTATTTTGTGCGCCATCAATAAATCGGCAATTTCATGTATTTGCTCCAGGCTTAAATCCGGTGCAATTTTCAAGACGACGGGCACGTATTTGCCGTGCCTATCCGCCAGCTTAGCTTGTTCTTGCTTGAGGCTTTGCAGCAAGGACGACAAGGCCTCTTTTTCTTGCAGGGCGCGCAAATTCTTAGTGTTGGGCGATGAAATATTGACCGTCACGTAACTGGCGTGCGAGTAAACTTTTCTCAGGCAAATTAAATAATCGTCCACCGCATTTTCCATAGGCGTGGCAAAGTTTTTTCCTATGTTAATGCCCAGCACACCGCGGAATTTGGCCGCCTCAACGTTGAGCAGCAATTGATCCACACCCAGATTATTAAAGCCAAAGCGGTTGACGATACCTTGCGCTTCCGGCAAACGGAACAAGCGTGGTTTGGGGTTGCCGGTCTGAGGCAAGGGCGTGACCGTGCCCACTTCAATAAAGCCGAAACCCAATGCCGCCATGCCATCGATGACGCGCGCATTTTTGTCCAAGCCTGCTGCCAAGCCTACCGGATTAGGGAAGTCTATGCCCATTACCCGGCGCGGTTGGCAAGCTGGTGCGGCAGGATACAGCTTAAGCAAGGCCAGGCGCTCGGCTAAGCGCAAACTGGCTAAGCTTAGGTCGTGGGCCAATTCAGCATCGAGCTGAAACAATAAGGGTCTAAGCAGTGAGTATGGAGTCATGCTGCAATTTTACTTTATTCTGCCGCCTATGTAAGCAAGCGGCTAACAGCAAAATGGCCACGCTTTATTATTTAGCTTAGCGCATCATAAAAGGCAAATACGATTAAAATATCGCCATGAATAAGCCACTAGCATTATTAAATCAACTGACGCCCAGTGAATTTTTAGACCAGTATTGGCAAAAAAAACCCTTGCTGATTAAGGCCGCCATCACCAACTTTGAGGGCTTGCTGAGCCCAGAAGAGCTGGCCGGATTAGCGTGCGAGGAGGACGTGCAATCGCGCATCGTCGAATACAAAAAAGGGAGTTGGCACGCGCAGCATGGTCCCTTCACTGAAGACGATTTCGCGGCCTTGCCCGACGCGCCCACAACGGAACACAATTGGACCTTGCTGGTGCAAAGCGTTAACCATTTTTTACCGGAAGCCAGTGCACTATTGCAGCAGTTTTCCTTTATTCCGCACGCCAGACTCGATGACCTGATGGTCAGCTACGCGCCGCATGGCGGGGGCGTAGGCCCGCACTTTGACAGTTACGATGTGTTTTTATTGCAGGGTTGTGGACAACGCTTATGGCGCATTAGTGAACAAGATGACTTGAGCTTGGTGGAGGGTGCGCCACTTCGGATCTTGCAGAACTTTAAGACCGAGCAAGAGTTTACGCTTTCAGCAGGTGATATGCTTTATTTACCACCGCACGTTGCGCATTGGGGTATTGCTATTGGCGATTGTATGACTTACTCCATCGGTTTTAGAGCCCCTTCAGCGCAAGAGTTAGCGGCTGAATTTTTGAATTATTTGCAGGAAAATCGCACGCTATCAGGAAGGTATGCAGACCCTGATTTGGCATTGCAAGAGGATCCTGCAGAAGTAGGCGGCAGCATGGTTAAGCAAGTGACATCTATTTTGAACGGGTTGAAATGGAACGATGCTGATGTGGCCGACTTTTTAGGTCAATATCTATCAGAGCCTAAATCGCACATTGTGTTTGATGCCCCTAAGAATATCACCTTGCAGGCTTTTGAAAAACGCATGAGAAGCCAAGGGGTTCAATTAAATTTCAAGAGTCAGCTATTGAAGTCTGACAGGTCTTTTTACCTCAATGGCGAAATTGTTGATTTGGATTTAGATTCTGAAGTCTTAATGTTAAAGTTGGCTGATTTGAGGAAGCTCTCTTCAGAAGATTTAACTCCACCATTAAAAATGA
>CALFXV010000021.1 GCA_937957775.1 uncultured Methylotenera sp.
CAGCCATTGGCTAAACAACGATACGCAATTAACTGCGAATACATATTATCGGAATTCTAAAAGAACAACCTTAAATGGTGACGTTAATGATGATTATGTATTTGGAACCAGTATTGCACAAAATGATGCTGATTGTGACTCGAACGCAGGCGGTGATGCTGATGAACACTGTAGTGGTGCGCTTAATTCAAGTAATACAAAACAAAAGGGTTACGGTTTTAATGCGCAATTAGCATTCAACCAACCCATAGCGCAAAAACAAAATCAACTTATTGTTGGTGGTGGTTACGATCATTCAAAAGTTAGATTTGATTCAATGACAGAGTTGGGAATTCTTAATGCTCTGAGAACGGTTGAAACTGAGGGGCATCAAGCTAACGAGGTTGAGTTGCATGGTAGGACTAAAACTTACAGTCTTTTTGCAACGGACACCTTGTCACTGAACGACTTCGTTCATTTGACTGCTTCGGGTCGTTATACTCACACAAATGTAGATAATGTTGACCAGTTGGTGACTTCTGGTCCTGCGTCACTTACTGGTAATCACTCATTTCAACGTCTTAACCCGGCAGTTGGTTTAAGTTTTACTCCCTCAAAAGATTTGGCGATTTACGGTGCTTATAATGAAGGCATGCGTGCGCCAACATCTATGGAGTTGGGTTGTGCTAATCCGGCGCAGCCATGCAAATTACCTAATGCTATGGCAGGTGATCCGCCATTAGAGAAAGTGGTGGCTAAAACCTTTGAAGCAGGTATGCGAGGTAACTTAACGCAAGATGTAAAATGGTCAACGGCGGTTTATCGCACCGAAAACCACAATGACATTCACTTTATTGCTACAAACATGACAAACGGTATGGGTTATTTTGACAACGTCGGTAAAACCCGCCGACAAGGCTTGGATGCTGCCTTGGCTGGGAGAGCGGGTAAGTTTAGTTGGAACACAGGCTATAGCTACCTAAAAGCCACTGATCGAAATAATCTAGATTTGTTTAGTCCGGTAAACTCATCATCTAACGAACAAGGTTCCACTCTCGATGGTATTACGGATGGAAGCATACAAGTTTCTAAAGGGGACCGTTTGCCGAATTTACCTAGTCATGCCTTCAAAATGCGCATGCAATATGCCATGACGCCAAACTGGACATTAGGCAGCAATATCAATGCATTCTCCAGTGTTTACGTGCGCGGTAACGAAAACAATGCGCATGAAGCAAATGATGGCGAACCAGATGAGCACGTTCAGTCAAGTGGCAAGGTGTCAGGTTACGCGGTAGTAAACTTAGACACACGTTACAAGCTAAACAACAGCGGTTGGCAGGTTTTTGCCAAAGCCAATAACGTATTTAATAAAAAATACGCTACCGGAGGTATGTTAGGTGAAAATTGGATTGGTGAAGATGGCTTATTTAGTGGTAATGATGAGCCGTCTAAATTACTCATGTTGGGTGCACCCCGCGCAGCATGGGTAGGTGTGCGTTACGATTTCGGCAAGCCTAAAGGCGCTGCCGCAAGCGTTGATGCGGACTAGGTTGTAGATTGAACAAAAATGCCGACTTAGTCGGCATTTTTGTTTATAGTAGGAGCGGCGCCCACGCCGCGAAGATAAACTCTTTTTTGAGGCGTGGGCGCCGCTTCTACATGAAAATGTTGTGACACATAAACACAGTTAGCACTAGGAAATAAGCATTGCAATTAGCACAAACCCCATACGGCCAAGCCAACGCCCTTAAGCAAGCCGCCAAAGTCTTGATTGTGGAAGACGAGGTGTTGTTTGCACGGGCGGTCATGCGCAAATTGCAAGCCGCTGGCTACGAGTGCGAGCACGTGGAAAGCCTGCAAGATGCGCGCGCCATCGCCAAGCAATTCGCTGCCGATTTGGTGCTGTTGGACATGCGTTTGCCCGATGGCAACGGCCTAGAGATATTGGCCGAGCTGATTGCTAAAAATGCCGCCGTGATCGTGATGACGGCTTTTGGCGAGATCAGCGATGCGGTGCATGCCATCAAGCAGGGTGCCGTGGACTACCTTAAAAAGCCCATAGACTTAGAAGAGTTGCTGCTGTCCGTACAAAAGGTGGAAGCCGCTTCGGTGCAGAGCAACAGATTGGATTATTCACGCCAACGCAATGCGCATGCCGTGGAAGGCGTGGAAATGCTAGGTGAAAGCCTGGCCATGGAAAACATCAAAGGTCAAATTAAGCGTATTGCGCAGTTCGTTGCTGACGACGTGGTGCCACCAACAGTCCTAATCAGTGGTGAGACTGGCACCGGTAAAGACGTCGCAGCTAGGTGGTTGCACGCTTCTTGCCCAAATAAAGACAAGCCTTTTGTGCACATCGATTGCGCGTCCTTGCCGGCCGAACTAATGGAAAGCGAGTTGTTTGGCCACGAGAAGGGTGCCTTTACCGGCGCGGTTTCCAGTCGCCCTGGCTTAATCGAGGCGGCCGAAGAGGGCACTTTATTTTTGGATGAAATCGGTGAGTTGCCTTTGAGCCTGCAAGCCAAGTTGCTGAATGTGCTAGAGCGCCGCATGGTGCGACGTTTGGGTTCAACCAAAGAACGCCCAGTGCCAGCGCGATTCATCGCCGCCACCAACCGCGATTTGCACGAGATGTCTTTGCAAGGGCATTTTAGGCAAGATTTGTATTACCGTTTGAATGTCATGAGCATCAGCATGCCGCCCTTGCGTGAGCGCGCTGGCGATGCCTTGTTGTTGGCGCGGCACTTTGCCAACCAAACGGCAAAACGCTATGGCTTGGCTGCGCCCACTTTTTCTGCCGATGCCATTGCGACACTTAGTGATTATGCTTGGCCGGGCAATGTGCGTGAGCTCAAGCATCAAGTCAGTCGGGCCATGTTGCTATGCCAGAACAGCCTGATTAGCTCCGCTGATTTAGTGGTAGGTGGCCCATCTACCAGTGATGCCTTGGCGCAGGTGGCGGGCCATGCGACATTGTACGAAACCGAAAAAGCCATCCTACTCAAAGTGTTATCAGACAGCCGAAACAATGTTTCCGAAGCCGCGCGCAAGCTAGGTATCACCCGCATGACCATGCGCTACCGCATGGATAAATACCAAATCAGCGCCAAAATCTCCGAGTAGCTTTGGAGCCGGTCACAGGCCGCTCATGCCTATCAACTAGCCTTATCAGCAATGACGGCGCCATCGGCGCATGGTATGATGGCGTCAATTCAAAACGGAATGCATCCCATGCAAATTGGTACCCCTTTAAGCCCTAATGCCACCCGCGTCATGCTGCTTGGTAGCGGCGAACTTGGTAAGGAAGTGATCATTGCCTTGCAACGATTAGGGGTGGAAGTGATAGCCGTTGACCGTTACGAAAATGCCCCCGGCCAACAAGTGGCGCATCGTGCTTACACCATAGACATGACAGACGATGCCGCGCTGCGAGCCTTGATCGCCAAAGAAAAACCGCACCTCATTGTGCCGGAAATCGAGGCGCTCAATACTGCCACCCTGGCCGACATAGAAGCGGCTGGCATGGCCACCGTCATCCCTACCGTTAAAGCCGTGCAACTGACCATGAACCGCGAGGGCATACGCCGTTTGGCTGCCGAAGAATTGGGCTTGCCCACTTCGCCTTATGCCTTTGCGCACAGCGAAGCCGAATTGCAAGCCGCCATTGATGCGGGCATAGGCTACCCGTGTTTTATTAAACCCACCATGTCGTCTTCCGGCAAAGGCCAATCGCGCATTACCCAAGCCTCGGAAGTAAAAACCGCTTGGGACTATGCCGCTAGCGGTGGCCGGGTTAACCAAGGCGTGGTGATCGTGGAAGGGCAGATTGCCTTCGATTACGAAATAACCTTGCTTACCGTGCGTTCTAAAAATGCCGCAGGTGAGATCGCCACCTATTTCTGTGAACCGATAGGCCACGTGCAAGAAAAGGGCGATTACGTGGAAAGCTGGCAACCGCAAGCCATGACGGCAGGTGCCTTGGCCGAGTCCAAACGCATCGCTAAAGCGGTCACCGATAGCCTAGGCGGCTTGGGTTTATTTGGCGTGGAGTTGTTTATTAAAGGCGACAGCGTTTGGTTCAGTGAAGTAAGCCCGCGTCCGCATGATACCGGCATGGTGACCATGTGCAGCCAACGCTTTAGTGAATTTGATTTGCATGCTCGCGCCATATTAGGCTTGCCAGTGGACGTGAGTTTAAGCAATCCGGGCGCCAGTGCCGTGATTTACGGCGGCCATGCCAGCAAGAATTTGATTTTTACTGGAGTGGATGCCGCCTTAGCTGTGCCCAATAGCGACCTACGCTTGTTTGGTAAGCCGGAATCCTTTGTGAAGCGCCGCATGGGCGTGGCTTTAGCCACCGGGCGCGATGTCACTGAAGCGCGAGAGCGCGCTAAATTGTCGGCTAGCTTGGTTAAGCCAGTAGCGGCTTAAGTCTTATGGCAGGAAAGATGCGTGACTGCCTTTGTGTTGTTGCCATTCGCGCCCAGCCTATCCTGAAAAAACCAATTTAAAGAAACGCCAAGAAAGAAACCCCAAGTATGGTAAATGAGATACAAGAAGCGGGTAGCGCGAAAGCCACATTTTTCCAGTTGTTGGGTGGCGAGGTGGATGGCGCAATTAAAATCCGCGCCTTGGTGGAAGCGTTTTATGATGTCATGGACACCGATCCTAAAGCGGCACCGATACGCGCCATGCACGCCGCCGACCTAAGCTCTGCCCGTGAGAAATTGTTTATGTTTTTGGTCGGCTGGACCGGTGGCCCGCAACTCTACATAGAACGCTACGGTCACCCCATGTTGCGCAAACGCCATATGCCTTTTGTCATCGACGAATCGGCGCGTGATCAGTGGATGTATTGCATGATACGGGCCATGCACCTGCAGGGCATGGACGATGCCTTAATGACTAAATTGGCCGAGCAGCTCTATGGTGTGGCCGATTTCATGCGTAACCAATAACGATTTCTGATGACCACTAGCCACTCCCCATCTGCCTTATTAGCCCAAGCCGACTGCCTACATAGCGCGGATGCCGTCGAAGCCGCTATTGATCGTATCGCACAGGAATTGACGGCTGCCTTGGCGGATGCCGAGCCGGTGGTGATGTGCGTCATGACCGGTGGCTTGTTTTTCTCAGGGCAATTATTGGGACGCTTGGCTTTTCCCGTGCACTTGGACTACGTGCACGCCAGCCGCTATCAAAACAACACCGCTGGTACTGAATTAAGCTGGCAGGCTCAGCCAAAATTGGACTTAACTGGCCGCACGGTCTTGTTATTGGACGACATTTTGGACGAGGGCATTACCCTATTGGCCATTAAAGAACGCTGCTTGGCCTTAGGGGCTAAAGCGGTATTGACGGCGGTCTTGGTGGAAAAGAGCTTGCCGCATGCCAAGCCTATGCAGGCTGATTTTGTTGGGCTCACGGTAACCAATCGCTACGTGTTTGGTTGCGGCATGGATGCCTATGGCTGGTGGCGCAATTTGCCGGCCATTTACGCGCTAAATTAGGCACTGGCCTATGTTAAAATTCAGCCATGTCTAGACTGGTCTTAAATTAACGATGCCGCGTTTTCACGTCATTATTCCCGCTGCCGGTAGCGGCAGTCGCATGGGCGCGGAAGCGCCCAAGCAATACTTACGCTTAAACGGCAAGTCGCTCATTCAGCACGTGATTAAGGTGTTTGATCAAGCCACAAAAATTAACAGCATACACATCGTCTTAAGTGAAGGTGACACGCATTGGCGTAGCACCTATTTGAATTTAAGTAGCAAAGCGCAAGTGCACCATTGCGGTGGCGAAACCCGTGCCATGAGCGTGCTTAATGGCTTGCATGCGATCGCCAGCCAAGTGGACGAGGCCGATTGGATCTTGGTGCACGATGCCGCCCGACCAGGCTTGAGCAATGTCTTGTTGAGCCAGTTGATTAACAGCCTGGAAAACGACGCCGTGGGCGGCTTATTGGCCTTGCCCTTAGCCGATACCTTAAAGCGCGCGGACAGCGAGCAATGCGTGGCCGCCACGCTGCCGCGCACGGATCTATGGCAAGCACAAACTCCGCAAATGTTTAGGTACGGCACGCTTAAAACCGCCTTAACGCATTTTAAAGGCGCCGCCACCGATGAGGCGGAAGCGATTGAGGCCATGGGCTTAAAACCCAAGCTGGTAAACGGCGAATTGCGCAACCTGAAGGTAACCTACCCGCAAGATCTAGCGGTGTTGAGTGCCTTATTAAATAGCAAACCATAAACGGCCAATTGAGGATAAAACAATGCGTATAGGACACGGTTTTGATGTGCATGCCTTGGTGGTAGGGCGCCCCTGCATCATAGGCGGGGTGAACGTGCCTTATGCCAAAGGTTTGGATGGGCATTCTGATGCAGATGTGTTGCTGCATGCCATATGCGATGCCTTGTTGGGTGCCGCTGCCTTGGGCGACATCGGTCAGCACTTTCCGCCTTCGGATGCGCGCTTTAAGGGCATCGATTCCAGACAATTGCTACGCCACGTGGTGGCCTTGCTGCATGAGCGTGGCTATAAGGTGGTGAACATAGACAGCACGGTGATTTGCGAGCTGCCTAAGTTGTCGCCGCATACGGCGCAAATGCGCGCCTTGATAGCCGCCGACTGCCAAGTTAGCTTGGATGCGATAAATGTTAAAGCCACCACCACGGAGAAGCTAGGTTTTACCGGTCGCGGTGAAGGCATTGCAGCGGAAGCGGTATGCTTGATCGCGCAAGCTTAAAGCTTGCTCTGACTGCGCCCACCCATCTCACACCCGTTTGCATTAAGTAAAGTCACCTCACCATGCTCGCTTGGTTCGAAAAACAATTAAATCCGTTTCCTGATAAAGAAATAGACTCGCCGCCCAAAGCGCTGTGGCCTTTTGTCTGGGCCTGCACCAGTGGCTCGCGATTGTTTATATTGGGCATGACCTTGTTTACCGCGCTCATAGGCGGCTTTGAGGCCTTGTTGTTTGCTGCCATGGGTAAAGTGGTGGATTGGCTGGGCAAGAGTTCGCCAGAGAGCTTCTGGAGCACCCAGCACGAGCACCTATTACTCCTGCTCACTCTGTTATTGCTTAGCCCTTTGCTGATAGCCATGCAAACTTTGATTAAGCATCAAACCCTGGCCGGCAACTTCCCCATGCGCTTGCGTTGGCATTTCCATAGGCTGATGCTCAGTCAGAGCATGCATTTTTACCAAGACGAATTTGCCGGACGGGTGTCGGCCAAGGTCATGCAAACCGCATTAGCGGTGCGAGACATTTGCTTTATCGTGGCCGATATCTTGGTCTTCGTGACCATATACTTTGTCACCATGGTGGCGGTCGTCGGCCATTTTAATAGCACGGTGATGCTGCCATTTTTAGTGTGGGTGGTGTGTTACTTAGGCTCCTTAAGTTATTTTGTGCCGCGCTTGGCCAAGGTGTCGCAAACGCAAGCTGACGCAAGATCCCTAATGACCGGGCGCATTACTGACGCCTACACCAACATCAGCACGGTTAAACTGTTCTCCCATGCTGGCCGTGAGGCCGCTTACGCCAAATCCGCCATGCAGGAATTTTTGCATACCGTGCACGCGCAAATGCGCTACGTGTCTGGTGTCGAATTGATGAACCACGTGCTCAATATGCTGTTAATCATTGCCACCAGTGGCGTGGCTTTGTTGCTTTGGACCCGCGGCGAAGTGAGCGTTGGTGGGGTGGCGGCAGTCACCGCCATGGCGCTGCGTTTAAACGGTATCTCGCATTGGGTGATGTGGGAGATGACCAGCTTGTATGAGCAGATTGGAACCGCGCAAGACGGCGTTAACACCTTGTCGATTAGCCAGCAGATTAGTGATAGCGAGGGTGCACAAGATTTGCGCGTCAGTGCTGGTCGCATTGATTTGGAAAACTTGGATTTTTCTTATGGCGGCACTAAGGCTGTGCTGCAGGGCTTGAATGTCAACATTCGGCCTAGCGAGAAAGTCGGTTTGGTGGGGCGTTCCGGGGCGGGTAAATCCACCGTGGTGAATTTATTGCTGCGGTTTTATGACGTGGAACATGGCCGCATTTTAATTGATGGCCAAGACATTAAGCAGGTCACGCAAAACAGCTTGCGCAGTCAGATAGGCATGGTCACGCAAGACACTTCCTTGTTGCATCGCAGTGTGCGCGACAACATTTTATACGGCAGGCCCAACGCCACCGAGGCCGACATGCTGACGGCGGCCAAGCGTGCCGAGGCGCACGACTTTATTATGGGTCTGGTCGATGCCAAAGGGCGCAAGGCATACGATGCGCACGTCGGTGAGCGCGGTGTCAAGTTGTCCGGCGGTCAGCGTCAGCGCATTGCCATTGCCCGTGTGATGCTCAAAGACGCCCCCATATTGTTGCTTGATGAAGCCACCAGTGCCTTGGATTCAGAAGTGGAGCAGGCCATACAAGCCAGCTTGTATACCCTCATGCAAGGTAAAACCGTAGTG
>CALFXV010000022.1 GCA_937957775.1 uncultured Methylotenera sp.
AAACGATACGTCATTCTAAAATTCGTTTGTTTATTAAAATTGCTTTCATAAGTATTTAAGCAGAATTTTTTGTCTTTTGGATGGACGCCGGTCAACCAACCAATACCCAGTTCCTGTTCAAGCGATCTGCCAGTAAAATCCAACCACGTTTGATTAAACCAATAACATTGCTTATCAGGGCCAGATAGCCATATCATGAATGGTGCGGCATCGGCTAATTTTCTAAAACTTGTTTCAGAAGATGTAAGCAAACTAGGCACTTGGGCATCATCAACCATTTGAAATTCCTTCAATTAGTTAAGTAATTAAATTGCCGTATTGTTAGTCTTGATTACTAAGCGTTGAAACTTATCTTATTTTGCAGATGGAAAAATCCCATAAACGTGGGATAGGAAAATATGACCAGATTAAGGCCTTAGCGGCTGTCAAACCAGCCAAAAAAATTCCTTTGGGATTGCATTTACACGTCCTCCTACAGGCCATGCCATTTAGCGCATTATTTGCCAATGCACAGCAATTGTCACCCTATTTTAAACTCAATGGTTCTTCGTGCTTTTACCTATGTCCCTGTACTGGTTGTGTTTTTCTAAGACCGTGATAACCTAACAGGATTCATTATTCATAAAAAAGGAGTGGTATGTGTAATGATAAAATCCACCATTATTAAAAGTATAAAAATTGCCTTTGTGCTTTTATCTACCATCTTGTTTGGGGTCATTAGCCCTTCCACATGGGCATCGTGCGTAGCGACTTCCACCAGCAATGCCATTTTAGCCACCGCAGTGGGTGATGTTTGCACCAATACTGGCGGTATAACGACTACCAATTCAGGGTTTGCTGGCATGGGAATGAGCGACAGCACCTTCAGCACTACCGTTAACTCAGTAAGCCTCATTAATTCCGAATCTGGAAATATTACAATTTCAGGCAATGCTCCAGGGATACACTCCGAGGGGGCGAATGCCACGGTTATTAATAACGGCATAATTACGACCAATGCCGGGGATAGTCAATCTTCCAGTGGTCTTCGTTATGAAAATTATGGCAATGGAATTAATGCGCTTGGAGACAATGCCAATGTCATTAATACCAACCGTATCACTGCCAATGGCGATGCAATGATCGTAATCCAATTTGGCTATTCAATCAATGGTGCTTTAAATAACCAAGGCCACATCATTGCTAACGGATTTGGTACCGTTGGTGTGGCGTCACAGGGCAGCATGACCAACTTTATTAATAGCGGTGAAATTGATTCACGAGGCCCTTTAGGAAGCGGAATAGCTGTGTATGATCTCGATGCATTATTGAACACGGCCTCGGGCACTATTTCGGGTAATTTTTTAGGAATAAATGTGTTCAACACGATTCGTAACTTTTCCAATGCAGGCCTTATATCCGGCAATAGTTTTGCGGCTATTTTCAATTCCGGGACTATTCTAAGTCTAGAGAATTCCGGACTGATAGATGGCTACGAATTGGGAATTTTAAACTTGGGATCAACTGGCATTATTAGCAATACAGGATCCATTGTTGGAGGGAATGTTGGTATTTTTAATGCGAATTCAAACGGGATAAATACCTTAAATAATTTGCAAGGGGTGGGCAACACCCATGGCGCCTTAACCTTGGACGGTCAACTGCCCATAAATTACAATGTCATTATTTTATCCCCAACCCGCTTTGGGCAACTGTCGGTCATCAATACTGCTGGCACCACCAACTTCGAGGTTTACAGCGGATCGACTTTAGCCAGAGGGACATACAGCGCCGTCCTCGCTGGGATCGACTTGAGTAATTTAATAAAAACATCCGGTTCGTTTCTCGGATTCAATTGGAGACTGATCAACTCCTCTTCCAGTATTTGGGATTTAGAGGTCACCGGCGCCTCCACCTTTGACACGTTGACATCAATGTTGCCTAACGCCAACGCATTACGTGGGGTGTTTAACCTCCAATCGGCTATTATCAACACCGGCTTAAGCTACGACTGCACCACTTTTGATAAGCACGGGATTTGTTTATCTTCGGGTGGCCGCGTCACCGACACCCAAAACTCGTCTGCAAACACAGATGGCGCCCTGCTGATTGCCTCATACCGTGCCAATGACAATTGGCGACTTGGGGGCTATTTGGATCAAGCTCTATCGTCTACTAATGCGCGTGGCGTGACCTTAAACAACAACAATCCTATGGGTGGGGTATTTGCTGTCTGGAGGCAATACGCGGATAGTAGCGGCTACCAGCTTCGTTTGGCGGCTGGTTACAACGAGAAGAATGTCACGATCAGTCGTTCGGTGCTTGGCACTGCTGAAGCTGGAACAGGTGGGGCATCCCTGCGGACACAAGCGTATTCAGCCACCCTAAGCCGTGGCTTCCAGATCAGCAACAGCCGCTGGATGGCTACCCCCTATTTAGGTGTTCGTTACACTAAAATCAAACGTACTGGCTATACAGAAGAAAGCTCAGCGGAGGTGACAACGCCTTTAACCTACTCGGCCCTATCACAAGAGACCACCACGGCATTGACAGGGATTCGTTTAAATGGCCAATTGGGTGACAAGCTTAATGTAATGGCAGGTGCTGGCTTAGAGAACAATATTGCTCATAACGCAGGGGATTATTTAGCGACGGGCGTGGACGGGTTAACGCCCATTGCATTCAATCAATCTATTCGCCGTACCCGACCGGTTGTATCAACAGGTGCAAGCTACGCAATCGATCGACGTCAAGCAGTGGGGCTCAATCTTCACTTTAGACAAGAGGCTTTTAACTCATCGCGCTCAGTAACCGGCATGCTAACTTACCAACTCGGTTTCTAGAAAGACTGTTGAAACGGATGATTCGAATCATCAAAAGAATGCAATCAGCGAGTACGAAGTAACCATTTTGAGAAATACAAGGAATTTAAGGTGTATTTGCTTAAATCATCATTTTGCCTAAGCCTTTAACGCTAGATTAGGCTTGCATTCATGGCATCAAGAATCAAATAAAATACACAGAGAGCCCTCAAGGCTGAGGGCGTGCAGCAGATAATTATGTTGGGCATTAAGCGCGGCTAAACTTGGGAACAACAAAAAACGCTAGAAATCTGCTCTTAATCCAATGTTGCCGGAAAGGCTATCCACGCTATCCGAACTGTGTAATTTGTTTACCAATCCAAACAGCTGAATCCGTTTATCCAGTTGGATCTTCATGCCCATTTGCGCCGTCAAGTACGTGTCATTTTTGTTGTTGGTGTTGAACGAAACCGTCGTGCCATTCATTGAGTAGCCTTGCGTGGCCCCGCCAATTAAATCCCGATGCTCCGCACCTAACTGACCGAATACACTGCCTCTGTTATTAAAGAAGAAGCCCTCTAGGCCCAATTGCACTCTGGATTGCACTTGGCTTAAAGTGCGCTTGTCCCAAGCAAAGTAAGCTTCCTCACTGTATGAACGCACCCTTTGTGCCGTGTAATCCACCCCTATTAACACATCCGCCACTAAATGATCGGACAGCTCAAACGGTTTATTTAATGCTGCGCCTAGCAACACGGAGTGGCTTTTGTAATCGCTCTTGATTTGGCGGCTGCCATCGTAGAGCAAACTGTTGGTCATTACTTTACGATCGCCGTCGTGATCGGCATAGCCAACCAACGCTTTAGCCGACAACCGGGTACCCAGCACTTCGGCTAGATTGGGCGCGGACAAACCAGCCATGAGACTGGTGCTGTCGACTTTCTGATTGCCACTGTCGATGTTTAAATTGCTTTTTTCTACGCTGACCACTAACTCTAATGGGGTGTATTGCTCAGCCAATTTAAAGCCAGCGCTCATCCCATAGTTGTGATTCGCAAAGGCTGTTTGCGTGGAGTAATTGCCGCCCGAATCACGGGTGACGTCGGCGTAATACACGTCCAGCCAGCTCGATTGATTATCTAAATAATTGGCATTGTATGTGCGGTTGCGACGATCCAATGCTGAGGTAATGGCGGCGGTGCGTTGGTAGAGCATCTCACTGGCTGTTTCTTGCGCACCGATACCGGCTGCATACGCAGAGCCGGTGACCATAGGACGGTTATCCAAATCAGCCACGGTCCACGGACCGGTCACGGAATACGCGTAGCTGGCACCCGAACCAAGGTTGATGTTTAAGCGGTTGCCTGTGGTCAAACTGCTGGCAAATATGTCACCAATAATTATTGAACCTTGATTGAGGTTGATGGTGTTGTTGTTGCCAGAAATGTTAAATGATCTACTGGTTGAATAAGATGAAATAACACTTCCGTTGTTGTAAATTAAAGCATTGGATGTTTCCACACTTACAACATGAGAGTTTTGTCCCGACGTTGCAATTGTTCCAATATTTTCTAGGTAAGCAAAATTGCCCATCAATCTAATGCCAATGGAGCCGAATCCTGCTGATGAAACATTGCCTTGATTTATAATCTCAGAGTTTGGGCCATTTAAAACGACTACGCTTGCACCATTACCCGTAGTCTGTAAATTACCTTTATTATTTACAAAGATATAAGGATCCAAACTGACCATCCCGATGGCACTTGCTCCAGACGTGAGAATATTTCCATAGTTTTCGACGGTAATATAATTTCCAAATCTTATATAAATACCATATGCCCCATTTCCAGAAGTAGAGATTGTTCCATAATTTATTAGGGTGCTCTGCGGTCTAATAACTGATGGCGCGAATATATAAAATGCATGTGCCTCCATGCCGGAAGTTGAAATAAGTCCACCGGCATTATTAGATGTTGAAAAATTGCCATTGTTGATAAAAACATGTGCCCCAGCGCCAGATGTTATTAGGTTGCCGTTATTCACTAACTCAGTAGAATTGAACATACTGTTAACTAATATTGCGTTCTCGCCACTGGATTGCATTAAGCCATTATTCAAAATCCTTAAACTATTACCACCATATCCACTTATTAATTCAGCCCCTTCTTGGATTGATCGAACTGAATTGAAGTTGAATATTTCAACCTCACCGCCCCCAAATGAAAGTGTCGTTGCATAATAGCCGTTTGAAGAAATAGAGCCGTAGTTATAAAGCGATCTTAAATCACTTGCGAATATAACCCCCCAGTCTCCATCTGTCGCCAAAACGCCTCTATTAGTAATTTGAGATGATGTGCCAACAGCCTCAATTGCTAAATAATCAACTACAACATGTGTTGCGGATGGCAAAAGATTAATGCACTCATTTGGATTACTTGAGGATATTAAGGAGGAACTTGCACCTGAAACTTCAATTGTATGATCACAAGTCGCCATACAATCAAAATGATAAAAACTGATTAGCGCAGCAATAACTAATATTGTTTTTTTCATAAATTAATGAAATTTGAGTCTATGAAAGCCAATGCGGGGTGGGTCTTAAAAGTTTGAGCATCACAGGGAAATGCTAACACAAGTGAAAAAATTTAAATAAACCAATCTTATTCCCCTAAGAAACCACCACTTTGGTGGGCCCACAAGCTGGCATACAAACCCTTATTGGCTAGCAAACTGCGGTGCGTGCCCTCTTCAACTATGCGCCCTTGATCCAACACAATCAACCTGTCCATGGCGGCGATGGTGGACAGGCGGTGGGCAAT